>SVED01000026.1 GCA_015057515.1 Lachnospiraceae bacterium | reverse complement strand
AATTTTAGCTTCTCTTATAAGTTCTGTTTTCATCATCCCACGCTCATTTAAGATACCCCATAATTTATCATAGTTAACCGCCATTTTAATCCTCCAATTCCGATGAACAATCTGACATTTATACTGCATAATATTATAGCACTTTTTGTGTTGTTTCTCAATCAAAAATTGAAGTTTGCAATTTGCAAAAATGCACTCGTTACACTTTTACATTTTCATTATATCAAACCCACCTATCCAATAATCTTCCCACAAAAAATGTCGGTCAGATTGCCCAACCGACACTTCATGTTCACTATTTTTAATTCAACTCATTCCACACATCAACATAATCTTGCAATCCGCCCGGACGCATTGCAAAACTCACATAACTTGCTGGCTCTTTCCTTGCAAGTCTGACAAGGATCCCTGCATCCTCCGGCTCATCAAATACAACCTGTGCCTCTGCCTTATCACAGTTAATTACAAGCTCTTTGCCCTCCATATCTGTCATAACAACTGCATTCCTGTTGCCATCATACTGATATACTGTATAGTTTAATGCCATGTGCTCACCTCTCTAAATCATCCCAAAATGCTCCAGCGCATCTCTTATCGCTTTTTCCTTCTCCACCGGACACTGAGGTTGTCTGCTATCTTCCGACTTAGGCAAGTTATAATTCTCCCCAACCTCTATTCCACATTTTCTTTTTACTTGTGAAATATACAGATTAGAAACCTTCAACCCATACTCCTTCAGCACATACTCTTGAATTTCCTTATAAGTCGCCTTACTCTCTGCTGAAGTCAAATCCAGCTCATCTAGCTCTATCTCAACCTCGATTACATCATCCGGTTTTTGTTGGGACAAAAGAACAACCGTCTCAACGTGCGTACTATGCCCAAACTGATCCACAACTCCAACCTTCTCTAGCTTAAACCCTTTTTCCACAAGAATCTTTACATCTCTCGCCAAGGTAGCAGGGTCACAGCTAACATAAACCAATCTCTCAGGGGCCATAGCATCTATGGTATCAAGCAACACACTATCGCAGCCCTTTCTAGGTGGGTCAACCACTATGACATCTGGGTGCTTGCCCACATTGTCTTCACCTTGATAAAACTCTGGAACTACTTCTTCAGCCTTGCCACAGAAAAACTCTGTGTTATCTATATCATTTAGCTTTGCGTTCTCTTTAGCATCCTCTATGGCCTGTGGCACAATCTCTACACCGTAAACCTTCCGCGCCTTCTTCGCCAAACAAAGAGAAATGGTTCCTATACCACAATACATATCCCAAACCACTTCATCCCCATTAAGTTCAGCATAGTCAACAGCCTTATCATACAGCACCTTAGTCTGGACTGGATTAACCTGATAAAATGACATAGGAGAAATATTAAACTTAATATCACCAATATAATCTGATATGTAATCCTGTCCATAGAGGGTTACACATTTATCACCGAGGATACGATTAGTCTTTTCTCTGTTGATATTGATGCTTAAACTAGTAAACTTAATCTCCAAAAAGTAATCCTTAGTAGCATATGCCTGATTCATATTGTACTGTTTTACTGCCTCATCAATACATTCTCTTAGCTCTTCCTCAGCCTTTATATCTCCGACGTATTTGCCAATTCCACTTCCATTTATAATCACACACACCATAAGCTCACCAGTGGTAAAACCAACTCTGGTAAGGATATGTCTAACCAAGCCCTGATGCTTTTCCTCGTCATATATGAAGCATCCTGTTTTATCCTGCCATTTCTTAAGCCAGCCACGCAAATGCTTCACAAGAAAATCATTTACCGGATGACCAATATGACATTCACTCAAATCAATAATACTGTGAGTTCTGCCTGCATAAAACCCAATCTGAACATTTCCTTCCTTATCAAGGCCCACCGGAAACTGCATCTTGTTACGATAATTATATGGTTCCTTCATACCACAAATTGGCTCCATAATAGATGCTACATCCTTAATTCCACCTATTCTCTCAAGGCAACTTTTCACCTTGTTCCACTTGTAATCAAGCTGTTTATCATAGGACATATGCATAAGGGCACAGCCACCACAGCGTCTAGCATTTGCACAGA
This sequence comes from Lachnospiraceae bacterium, assembly GCA_015057515.1. Taxonomy (GTDB): domain Bacteria; phylum Bacillota; class Clostridia; order Lachnospirales; family Lachnospiraceae; genus Coprococcus_C. Next base: position 23,984 of record SVED01000026.1, on the reverse strand, counting down.
CGGGGTCAACTCTAAAAGGGGACGTTTTTATAATCTCCTCAAGTCTTCCGTAAGCGCAATTCTTCTTGACCTTGACAAGCTTAACCTTAGCCACATCACCAACAACTGTGTCCTTGACAAAAACAGCCATACCACAAATATGCCCTATTCCTTCCCCATCATTGCCTATATCTTCAATTGTAATCTCGTAAATGTCATTCTTTTTCAATTTCGTTTTACCCTCGTGTCCTATTTTCCAGACTCTAGCAGTTTTTATATATTATTCTTTATCAGACAAAGCATTTTCTCTCATTTCGTCAGTTTCTATGTCCCTTTGTTCCGCTAACTCTTCTTGCTTAATTTCCCAGTGTATAAGGAAAGTCAGAGTTGCCCTAAGAAGTATAATACCCGCTACAATGGCAATTTCCTTCCATTCTCTTACTACCACCGTTCTGAGTATCTCACTTCCCAGCTTAAACTCAAGTCCCATGGCAAGTCCCTTTGCTAAATATATTCTGGTATCTTCTTTTCTTCGCACATATTTTGATAGGCTGACTAAGCTAGTCCAAATAATAACACCCACACCAATAAATTCAAATATTAGAATACCTATTTCAACAATAAGTTCCAGAATATTTTCAAACATTTCAATTATTTCCATACTTAACACTCCTTCATAAAAAGTATGTCATACTCTGCAATTTCTTAATCACTACTCTGCCTCAAATATACCAGTAATAACAACCGGATAATCCTTCATAACAAACTGATTATCCACGATATTAATCTCTGGATCACCGGGAGTTATAGTCAAACCATGAGTGGCCTCATAGCCCACAAACCTATAACCTTCATCTGGAACAGGCGTAAGGATAATAGTTGTCCCTTCAGTTGCAAAGTCATAATTTGCAGTGATAGTTCCATGTTCTCCCTGGAAAGTTATGCCATAAAATCTAACTCCAACGGTTATATTTTCAACCTCGTCGCCAGTATAGTATCCAGCAATCTGTGCATCAGGTACATGTTTTTCTGTCTCACCGTAAACAAGCTCCTTGCCATTATAAGTCACATTTAAGTCCTCGCCAAATATGTGTCCTGTGTCAGCATACACAGTAAATTCCATCTGAAACACAGGGTAATCATGGGTAAATTCTGTTACACTATCATCCCAGCCACTATCTGGGTTACAGTAGGTGAAATACGAACCGGTGTATTCTGAATATGCATAATGACACCAATAAAAATTCCCCAGTAACAAATTATCATCCAAGGAAATAGTAGAATTTTTCTGAGCCTCAGATATGTCATCGCCCAACTTAACACCCTCTGTTCCTGTAATATTTACAGTATCTATAGTATCCACATTTTCCAATGTAATATCATCACCCATTGTGAGCCACAAAGTTACAGTATAATAAGGGCCTACTGCATAGTTGTCATTATATTCGTACTCTATATCACTACAATCTATACCTTTAACCTCTATTTTCATATCCTTATTAAAGCAGTAAGTAAGCTCAGGATAAATGTTTATTTTGGCTCTGTATACACAACCCTCTTCAAAGGTGAAATCACTATCACGGTATGGCTGGTACGCCTCTATACTAACATCACTTCCCCCATAAGCCACTCTGGACCAACCACTTATGTTAGCGTATGTTTTTTCATAATCAACATCTACATTGTAAAAGCCTTTTGTTCCAGCTTTAATATCTTCTGTAAAAGTAATTGTTATCTCCTCTCCAGAAGCACCAAGCTCCTCAATAGGCTTACCCTCCTTAAGCATATCGTAGACATACTCACAGGCAGCATCAACTTCCTCCTGGTCAAATCCGTCAGAAAGAAATCCTCTCTGACCTAGCATATCAAGTCTTCTTTGTACCAACCAACGATATATATCATAATCCGGGTCAACCTCATCCTTATATGAATACTGAGAAAAATCATTTTTTTCTTCGATGGCCTCTACATCAGCATTAAACTCCACAATAGCATACCAGGAATCTCCGCAATAATGATCATTACCACCATATTCCTTCAAATTATAAATAGCCTCATCCATCTCCTCTGGAGTATATATTCTTCCACGTTCATTGTATAAGTTAACATACTTTATGCCAATGTAAGCATCCTCATCTTCCATAATAGAGCCGTCACGATGTAAATTAATAATACCGTTTGTCTCCCAAAATACTTTATTCGCATAATTATCCTCTGCTTCTCGTATATCTTTCTTTGTCTGCTTAAAAATACCCACAGAAGTAACAATGGCAATCACAGCAAAAAGTGTAATCACAATGGCATAACCTGCATATCCAGCGCCCGGTGCATAGGAACCCTTATTCTTCAAATAATGCATAGTATTTAGCACAATAACTACTATGGCACTTACAATAAATGGCACATACAATATTCCCAAAAACGGAAATCTTCCAAAGAAAAACATAGCAGTAAACAAATGCTTTCCTACAAGGAATGTTTCCACTGCAAGAACAATGTTGTATAACCAAACTCCATGCACCATCTTGTCCTCAAAGCTGGTTTTAGTAAAGAAGTACATAATTATGACCATAATAGCAACTGCCATATCTATCATGCAGGCCGCATGGATAGACTTATCAACCCAAGTCTTATAAAAGGCATCAAACTCCGGCATACCAAACTTTCCAATCAAAAAGCCCCCATCCACATTGATGAAAATACCCATAAAAAATGCCGCAAACAAGAGCCCGGAAAAAGCATAAAATACTGTAAAAATTATGTTTCTCTTCTCATCGTACCAATCTAAAATATTCTTTTTTTTCACAATCTCTGAATTATCCTTATCCAATTCTTCCAATACAATTTCTTTTTCTTCCATATCTACTACTTTCCCCAAAAAATATTCAAGCTAATTTCTAAATCATTTCAGACAATTACTGAAATAAGTATCGCTACCTCTACTCAGTAATTCTAACATTCGCCTCAAACATCTTGTTATATCCAAGCCAACCACTCTTGTCCTTATTATCCTCAAGAACCTCCTTGAAGGTCTGAAGCTTAGCATCCATATTGTCAGCATGGGCAAGTGCCACTGCCTCAATAAGTGATGGTTTCTTAGGTGAGCCAAATTCAAGCTCCCCGTGGTGAGAGAGGATACAATGCTTTAACTCGTTGCCAAGAACTGTAGGGAAACCTTCTATCTCCTTCATCTTATCTCCCACCATCATGGCACCCATAACAATGTGACCAAGGAGCTGTCCCTCGTCTGTGTAATCATTTTCAGGGAATGTTGATAATTCATCTATTTTTCCTATATCGTGGAAAATTGCCGAGGTTACAAGTAAATCCCTATTTACAGCAGGATAATTTTCTCCAATATACACACATATTTTCGCTACAGAAAGTGTATGCTCTAAAAGACCTCCTATAAATCCGTGGTGAACAGATTTTGCAGCAGAGTGAGTTTTAAATCTGCTTATAAACTTTGTATCTTCCACAAAAAACTTTTTAAGCAACTGGTTTAAATATGTACTTGATACAGTATCAATTATTCCAAGTAGCTCCTTGTACATGCCCTCTACATCTTTCTCTGAGCAAGGCATATAATCTGTTGGGTCATACTCTCCTTCATCTGCCACACGTACTCTCTTTACATTTAACTGCAAGGCATTGTTAAAGCTAGTCACCTGTGCATCTACCTTTATGTAATTCATAGCCTCAAAATGAGATATACCATTGTTAAGCTCCCACACCTTTGCGTCAATTATGCCTGTTTTATCCTGAAGCTGCATAGAATAGTAATTCTTGCCAGCCTTTGTGGTTGCTGTCACTTTGCTCTTGCAAAGATATACCTCTGATATCATTTCTCCTTCACGAAGTTCATTTATATAATTCATAGTGTTCTTCCTTTCTAAATATGAATTTGCATTTTAAACTAATTAGATACAATTTTATCATTAACTAAATTTATATACAAGTTAATAAAGTGTAATATATGTACGAATTGAGTAAGAAAAATCTATTTATTGTTTTCTTGTAATAACAACGAATATTCGTTATACTAAGAGTAGTATGATTACAATCATTAGTTTAAATTTATATAAAGGAAACCACTATGAACAAACGCAGTCTTAGAATACTTGAATACAACAAAATACTTTCTATGCTTACAGAGTTTGCCACCTCAACCATGGCGAAGAAAAGATGTGAGCGTATGAAACCGCAAAAAGATATAGGCACTATTAATCAATATCAGGAGGAGACCAGAGATGCTCTCCTTCGTCTAACCAGACAAGGCAATGTATCTTTTACAGGACTCACTGATGTTGGTGCATCCATCAAGCGCCTAGAGGTTAAAGGAGCTCTCACTTCACGAGAACTACTAGACATATCTGCACTACTCAACACAACTCTTTCAGTTAAGCAATATGGAGACGGTTCTGACCTGGCTGATACGGTTACTTCAAGAAACAAAAAAAATGTCCTAGCTATAGTAGATGCCAGTGTCGAAAATGAAGATGCTGACGTTGTCCGCTACGACAGCCTTACCTCACGCTTTAACCAGCTTATTCCACTAGAGTACATTTCTTCCGAGATAAAGAGATGTATTCTAAGTGAAAATGAATACGCTGACGATGCTTCCTCAAAGCTAAAAAGTATCCGTCGTGATATCAAGCTAACCAACGACAAATTGCACCAGCAGCTTGCCAAAATGATTAACAGCGACGCAACCAAGGATATGCTTCAGGATAATCTCATCACTATGCGAAATGGAAGATACTGTATACCAGTCAAGCAGGAATATCGTTCCAAATTTCCTGGTATGATTCACGACCAGTCACAGTCAGGCTCTACTCTTTTTATTGAGCCAATGGCTGTTGTTAATCTTAACAATGAGATAAAGGAACTCTTTAATCAAGAGCTTGTTGAAATAGAAAATATACTAGAAAACCTTAGTAATCTTGCCGCAGAAGCTGTAGAGGACATTGCTTTCAATATGGAAACCTTAACTGAGCTGGATTTCATATTTGCAAAGGCTAAGTTTGCTCGCTCCTACAACGGCACTCAGCCAATATTCAATACAGAGGGCATTATAGATATCAAAGGGGGCAGACACCCTCTTTTGGAGAAACACAGCGTTGTCCCAGTGGATATTCGCTTAGGTGACGAGTACAATTTACTTATCATCACTGGACCAAATACGGGCGGTAAGACAGTTTCTTTAAAAACCCTTGGTCTCTTTACCCTTATGGGACAGGCAGGACTACATATTCCTGCTATGGAGAGTTCAAGACTTGCAGTTTTTGAAGATGTGTTTGCAGATATAGGTGACGAGCAAAGTATTGAGCAAAACCTATCTACTTTCTCATCTCATATGAGCAATATAGTGTATATAGTCAACCACGCAAGCCCTAATACTCTTTGTCTATTTGACGAGCCAGGGGGTGGTACTGACCCTATCGAGGGTGCAGCTCTTGCCACATCTATCCTTAACTATTTGAAGGATATGGGAGCTAGATGTATGGCTACTACCCACTACAGCGAGCTTAAGACCTATGCTCTTTCAACTGACGGTGTAGAGAATGCATCCTGTGAATTTGACGTGGCATCCCTTAGACCTACCTACAAGCTTATGATAGGCGTTCCGGGCAAATCAAATGCATTTGCCATATCTAAAAAACTGGGCTTGCCAGAGCACATTATCACTTCCGCCAAGGAAAACATAGACAGTGACGCTGTTGATATGGAAACCCTTATTGCAGATTTGGAGAAAAGCAAACTAGCCATAGAAGCAGACCAGCAAGCTATTGAAAACTACAAAAAAGAAATTGAAGATTTAAGAAATAGTTTGAAGGAAAAAGAAGATACCTTAAACACAAAAAAGGCGGATATCTTGCAAAAGGCAAGAGAGGAAGCCAGAGATATTATAGAAGAAGCTAAGGAAGTTGCAGACCAGACAATTCGCGATTATAACAAATGGCGCAGCAACCCTAACAAGGCTGATATGCAAGCCATGGAGGCCGAGCGTAGCAAGCTGAGAAATAAAATGAAAGATTTAAATGGTGGTAAAGAAGCCGCACCTAAAAAAACCTCAAATCACAAGGCAAAGGATTTCCACATCGGTGATATGGTTGAAGTTATTAGTATGGGTTCCAAGGGCACTATCACTACTCTTCCTGATGCCAAAGGTATCGCTGTGGTTCAGATGGGTATATTGAGTTCAAGACTTCCTATCAGTGACCTGATTATTATAAAGGAGCCTGGTTTCACCACTAACGCTTCCAACTACAAGAAGGGCCGTACTTCTGTCAGTAAGGCCATGCACATTTTACCAGAGATTAATGTTATGGGTATGACAGTGGACGAAGCAGTCTTATCCATAGACAAATATTTAGACGATGCCTGCCTGTCACATCTAAACAGGGTAACTATTATCCACGGCAAGGGTACAGGGGCACTGCGAAAAGGCATTCACGAATTTTTAAAGAAACAAAAACACGTCAAATCCTTCCGACAGGGTGAGTTTGGTGAAGGTGACTATGGTGTTACTATAGTAGAGTTATAAAAGGGGGTACACAATGGATAAACAAAAGATTCTTATCGTTGATGACGACGAAAATATTGCAGAGCTTATTTCCTTGTATTTGATTAAGGAGTGCTTTTCCACAGAGATTGCTGCCAATGGGCGAAATGCCATCTCTCTTTTCAAAACCTACCAGCCGGACCTTATTCTTTTGGACATAATGCTTCCGGATATTGACGGCTACGAGGTTTGCACAGAGATTAGAAAAACCAGCCAGGTACCTATTATCATGCTCTCTGCCAAGGGTGAAATTTTTGACAAGGTTCTAGGGCTTAAACTAGGTGCAGACGACTACATGATTAAGCCTTTTGACTCAAATGAGCTGGTAGCTCGAGTTAAAGCCGTACTACGACGCACCTATATTACACCACAGATGTCCAGCCTCAAAATGGAAACTGATCATCAGGGTGATTATGTGGAATACGATGGCCTTCTTATTAATATGACTAACTATACTGTTATCTTCGAAGGCAACCAATTGGATATGCCTCCAAAGGAATTAGAGCTTCTCTACTTCCTTGCAAAGAAGCCTAACCAAGTATTTACCAGAGACCAGCTTTTGGATCAGCTCTGGGATTATGAGTATATCGGCGACTCAAGAACTGTAGACGTTCACATTAAACGACTTCGTGAAAAGCTTAACAGTGAACACAACTGGGCTATTACCACTGTATGGGGCAAGGGCTACAAATTCGAGGTGCGATAAATGAAACATTCACTTTTTGACAAAATATTTTTAGGCTTTCTTGTTCTTTTGCTGGCTATATTTTCTCTCTTAATATTTTATACAACCAAAGCCACTAAGGAAGTTTTAGTTGAAGATAGAACCGTTGCTCTTTCCAACGAAACATTTCTTATTGCAGAACAAAATATCATAGCCTACTATAATGGACAGCTTTCAGATGAAGCTTTTGCACAAAATCTCCAAGCCTACAGCAATACCCTTGACGCTAGTATATGGGTTATGGACTCAAAGGGTATTGTATTGGCTTCATCACAAGCACCAGGTCATCCTGAGGCACCAAAGAATATTTTCTTCTTAGATGTTGAGTTTGACATGACCACAAAGCAAACCTTTACAGGTACATTTTACGAAACCTTTGATGAGGATGTTATTTCTGTATGTACACCTATAGTCACAAATAATGTGCCTAATGGTATGATTATTCTTCACTCAACCTTCTCAAGTATAAGTGACATGCAACGTAACCTTCTTAAAGCAGTTTATATTCCTTTCCTGGTTATGCTCGTTGTGTCATTTGCACTTTTAGGTATTATTTCCGGAAAGATTATGCGACCAATCAAGAAAATCAACACCGTTGCGGAACAGTACTCAAAGGGTAACTTTGATGCAAAAATGGAAATCACTTCCCAAGACGAGATAGGACAGCTTGCTTCAACTCTTGAATACATGGCTTCAGAATTAGCAAAGTTAGATGAATACAGAAAGGATTTCATATCAAATATTTCTCACGATTTCCGTTCACCACTTACATCAATTAAGGGATATATTGAAGCTATACAGGACGGCACAATACCTCCTGAAAAACAGGAAAAATATCTAAACATAGTTGTTCAGGAGACAAACCGACTCAGTAAGCTGACCAGCAGTTTGCTAGAGCTTAACAACGCTGACTCCTATGGTCTTTGGCTTGTATTTAAAGACTTTGATATTGTAAACCTTGTTAAAAATGCAATGAGAACCTTTGAGGGCAAATGTGAAGCTAAAAATATTTCCCTCGTTCTCAACAACCATTGTCAACACAGCAAGGTTTACGCAGACAAGACTAAGATTGAACAGGTTATATACAACCTCATTGACAACGCTATTAAATTTACTCCTGAAGGAAAAAGTATTTACGTAACTTTGACAGAACGCAATGACAAAATTTTCGTGTCAGTAAAAGACGAAGGTTGTGGCATTCCTAAAGAATCCTTGAACAAGGTTTGGGTTCGTTTCTACAAGGCAGATGTCTCAAGAGGAAAGGACAAACAGGGTACAGGACTTGGACTTTCCATAACCAAAGAAATTATCAAAGCACACAATGAAAACATTAATGTAGTCAGTACAGAAGGTGTGGGAAGTGAGTTTTCCTTCTCCCTATCAAAAGCCTCAAAAGAAGATACTGATACTACAAAAGAATAAAACAAATGGGAAGGATACTATGTCGTATCCTTCCCATTTATATTCCTCAAACCACTACTGAGTAAGGCCAAAGTTTTCTCTGATTTTTTTTGCATCGTCCTTAGATGTATACATCTGAATACTCAACATACTGCCCTCATCTTCAGAACTCAAAACACCCTCTACAACAACATAATCTGTGTCGCCTTCAAGAAGCATATCTACTGCTTTACCACGAGCAAGCCATATCATCATAGATGATTTTGCTGAATCATATTCATACTTATTGCTAGACATCATTTCGAACATATCTACTGTGCCCTGAACATCATCCGTATAAACTGATGGTTCTACTGCATCTGGCGAAACAAGCAACAGACTATCCACATAATCAATAGCGTCAAATGTTCCCTCTGAAATTAACTTCTCATAATCTTTTTCGATATCATCCCAATCTATGGCTCCATCCTCAGTTACAATAGAATACCAAGTTCCACCTGCGAAGCAAAAATCCCCATTATCTAAGTCTGACATAACAGACTCATTAGTTGCACCACTCTGAGTTTTAAATTCACCATAGATAGCAAACTCTGAAATGGACATATCCTCTTCTGCAAATCTGTCAAATGTTCCAAAATATACTACTGGATATTTTCCATCGTATACGTCCCCCATATTTACATCTTCTGTTTTTCCATCAGCTGTATATAATACAGCAGAACTATTGTTCATAACTGCAACACCGTCAACGCCTTTTACAATACCCTTAATTCCCTCTTCAGCAGAATAAGAATAATTCTTTCCTTCTATCTTGATTTTTCCCTTTCCACCAAGAAGTAATACTAATACCGCCACAACAGCTACAACCGCAATGGCACCTATAATCATAAACTTCTTCTTGTTAGATTTTTTTGCCTCAGTTTCTGTAGCTACTGTTTCTGGCTGAAGGTTCTCAGTCACAACTACATTTTCACCCATATTATTATCCATACTTACCTCCTATATATTATCTTTTGCATATTTTTTACTACACTTGGTAAGTCTAACAAAATTTATGCATTTTTTAAATACTAATATATGAACGATTACTTTTCGTTTCAGTAAGATTCGTTCCATATTTAAACTTTTTATTATGCACGACCATTAAGTCTATTAATGGTTGCCGCTACTTGCTCAGGATTCTCGATAGGATCTACCACAATTTCCCCTGTAGTTGTATTCATTTTTATTCCATTTTTCGCTTTAAATCCTTGTAAAAAACTAATATCCCTAACATCTCTTATAAAAATGTTATATGCTTTTCCTCTATTATCTGTACCATACACTCTGTTTTCTGTAACAAATATTTCTGAGTTACGCGCCTTTCTAACTATGAAACTACTAACTATATTTAATATACCAAGTATAATTGAAAATGAATATGTTCCATATAACTCATTACCTTCAGGTACCAGCGTAATTCCATAACTTCCTAAAGCCAGAAGAAAAATTCCAGCAAAGAGATTGATTGCACCCACTTTTTTAACACACTTACTATGAATCAATACCTGCTCATTAATTGATGAGTATACGTTAGTTACCTGAGACTGAACCTGCACTGGCTGTACCTGTGCCACCTGAGGCTGGGCCTGCACTGACCCTTCAATTATAACCTTTGTTCCACATTCACTACAAAATTTCGATCCATCTGGTAATTTTGCACCGCACTCTCTACAAAACATTTTAAATCATCCTCCGTATATCTTTTTTATAAATTGTACTGATTATATCATCTAGGCAAATTCAACTCTATACATTTTACATTTTTGAACAAGAAAATTACTTTTTTATCCTTTTTTATTATCATAGTTTAACAATATACTATTATAGCTCTCCCAGAAAAAAAGCTAGATATCAATCATTAAGAATACATACCTAGCTTTTACACATTGTTTTATTTAAATTGTTAGACTATTCTTCCTCAGTAGCCTTAGTTATATCAAGGAAAAGCTCCTCTAACTGTTTAGAGTCTACTACGTTTGGTGCATCACTCATAAGACATGATGCGTCCTTCACCTTAGGGAATGCTATAACGTCACGGATAGAATCCTCCTTAGCCATAAGCATTATAAGTCTATCAAGACCGTATGCAAGTCCTGCGTGAGGTGGTACACCATACTTAAATGCATTTAAGAGGAAGCCAAACTGCTCGTAAGCACTCTCCATACTAAAGCCAAGAGCCTTAAACATCTTCTCCTGAATATCATTCTGGTGAATACGAACTGAACCACCACCGATTTCAGTACCATTTAGTACGATATCATAAGCCTTTGCACGAACCTTGCCCGGGTCAGTATCGATATACTGTAAATCCTCTTCCATAGGCATTGTAAATGGATGGTGCATAGCCTGGAATCTATTCATATCTTCGTTCCACTCAAGAAGTGGGAACTCAGTAATCCATACAAACTTGTAAACATTCTTATCAAGAAGTCCAAGCTGACTTGCAAGCTCTACTCTTAAAGCTCCAAGAACATCATAAACCAGCTTATTCTTATCCGCTGCAAAAAGCAGTAAGTCTCCATTTTCACCTTCCATAGCAGATATAAGTGCAGTCATCTCCTCGTCTTTCATGAACTTAGCAAAGGATGACTTGATAGTACCGTCCTCACCTATAGCGATATAAGCAAGACCCTTTGCTCCGTAGCCCTTTGCAAAATCAACAAGAGCATCTATCTTCTTACGAGGCATAGCCCCCTGTCCCTTGGCATTGATACCACGTACACTTCCTCCAGCCTCAATAGCACCCTTAAATACTACAAACTCGCAGTCCTTAACCACTTCTGTTACATCGCAAAGCTCCATACCAAATCTAAGGTCTGGCTTATCTGAACCAAATCTATCCATAGCTTCCTTGTAAGTCATACGCTGAATAGGAAGCTCCACATCAACACCTATAGTGTCCTTGAAAAGCTTAGCAAGCAGTCTTTCATTTACATCAATTACATCATCTACATCTACGAATGAAAGCTCCATATCTATCTGAGTAAACTCTGGCTGTCTGTCAGCACGAAGGTCCTCGTCACGGTAGCAACGAGCTATCTGGAAATATCTGTCATATCCTGAGCACATAAGAAGCTGTTTGTATATCTGTGGTGACTGTGGAAGTGCATAGAAGTTGCCTGGATGTACACGGCTTGGTACAAGGTAATCTCTAGCACCCTCAGGTGTAGACTTACAAAGTGTCGGAGTCTCAATTTCTACAAAGCCTTCTTCTGCAAGGAAAGTTCTTGTAAGAGTTGCCACCTGGCTTCTCATCATAAGATTTCTTTGAAGGTCAGGTCTTCTTAAGTCAAGATATCTATATTTAAGTCTAAGCTCTTCCTTAGTCTTAGAATTTTCCTCGATTGGGAAAGGTGGTACATCTGACTCAGAAAGGACTCTGATATCTGATGCGATAATCTCAATATCACCAGTTTTAAGGTTTTCATTAACAGCGCCACCACGCTTTGCTACTTTACCGGTAACTGCGATAACGAACTCACTACGAAGCTTCTCAGCCTTAGCATAAGCCTCAGAGCCTACATTTGCTTCCTCAAATATAATCTGCAGGATTCCACTTCTATCTCTTAAGTCAGTGAAAATAATTCCACCCTTATTTCTACTCTTCTGAACCCAACCCATAACAGTTACTTCACTGCCGATAAGCTGGTTACTAACCTCTGTACATCTATGACTTCTTTTAAGTCCCTTCATTGACTCTGCCATAATTTAAAGTCCTCCTAATAACTACAAAATCTATAAATATATATACAATAGCTACTACACCAGCCCTTCATATCAAATCTGAACTGGTATTCTAGCAGCTCTATAATCTAGCACTCTAGTTCTTGAATTCAGTAGCATAAAACTCTTCAAACTCTTCATATCCTTCAGCCATCATCTGCTCCTTCTGGAACTTCTTATTCTTCTTCATAATGGCTATGTTAATTTGCTTGCCAGTTTCTCTTTCCTTCTTAGCCTTATCTAAAATTTCAAGAAGCTTGTCTGTTGGCATATTCTTCTCGATGAGGTATGCTGTCTTAGCACCTGCACTTGGCACCTGATATTCTCTCTCAAGAAGAAGCATAACTATACGCTCAAAGCCAATAGAAAATCCACAGGCTGGTGTTTGCTGACCAGTAAATCTACCAATCATCTCATCATATCTACCACCTCCACCTACGGAACCACCGAACTCATCCATAGAAATCTCAAAAATAGGTCCTGTATAGTAAGACATTCCTCTAACAAGGGTAGGGTCAAAGCTCATCTTAAAATCTGCCGACTTAGTATTATCAACTGAAGCGATAATAGTTTCCAGGTCTTCAGCAACCTTAGGGTCAAGCACTTTGGCTAATGTCTCCTTAAGAAAACGTACTCCTGCGATATCATTTGTAACCTTCTCAAATAAATCAAGATACTTAACAACTGATTCTTCCCCGTAACCTTCCTTGATAAGTTCTTCCTTCACACCCTCAAGACCAATCTTGTCCATCTTATCAAGAGTGATAAATACATTATCGTAATCTGCCTCTGCAAATCCGCTGTAAGCAGCCATAGCTTTAAGGATCTTTCTATCGTTAATTCTTATTGTAAAGTTCTTGAAATCAAGCTTGCCAAGAAGCGTTGTTGTAGCGAGGATGAGCTCTATCTCAGCAAGGATTGTTGGCTCACCTAAGATATCTATATCACACTGCATAAATTGACGATATCTACCACGCTGTGGTCTGTCAGCTCTCCACACATTACCCATCTGTAATGCCTTAAATGGGCTAGGAAGTTCATTTGCATTGTTAGAGTAGTATCTTGAAAGTGGTACAGTAAGGTCATAGCGAAGGCCACCGTCCACAAGGTCGATTTCCTCCTTTGCAGTCTCAAGATTGAGCTTCTCGCCTCTTTTCATAATCTTGAAGATAAGCTTCTCATTCTCTCCACCCTGCTTACTGCTAAGGTTCTCTATATGCTCAACACATGGAGTCTCCACTGATGTGAATCCAAATGTCTTGTATGTCTCCTTAATTAATCCAATAACATAATCCCTAATTTCCATCTCCTTAGGAAGTATGTCCTTCATGCCCGTAACGGGCTTTTTCTTCATTGCCATATCTATTATATCCTTTCTTAGTAGTACTAGTTAAATACAGCTAAATTTACCACATTTACATCTGTGCATCAAACAAAACGACCTGCATAACCATCCATATAGCACCCATACCAGTGCGGTCATGATTTGTCCCTCCTACTTAAATTCCTTTTTCTTACGTTCTATCATCTCATCAAATCTACATATATAATCATCCACCGACTTGCAGTTTTCCACTCTCTCCACCCGATTTTCTTCGTGGTAGGTAAGTTTAGTGGAAGCACCTGCACCAGCTGCTATTATATCTGTAATCTCTTCCATAATCAAGATGTTGTAGAAACATTCCAGTCCTTCCTTGGCGTACCCAACATTCTCAAGATTGCCACCAATGTTTTTCTGACGATACAAATAATATGGTTCCATGCCAAGTTCCCCTGCAACATCAGAGACCATATCCAGCATAGCGTTCATATCCTGATTAATAGCGTCACCATACTCACCAAGCTGCTGTTTTAGGTTGGCCGCACGCTTTATAGCGAGAGAATGAACTGTAATACTCTCTGGTGAAAGTTCCTTAATCTCATCAAGAGTATGCTTCATACTGTCTATATTCTCTCCTGGAAGTCCAGCGATTAAATCCATATTTATATTATCAAATCCACACTCTCTGGCAAGCCTAAATGCTTCCTTAGTCTGCTCCACAGTGTGGGCTCTGCCTATAACCCTTAAGGTCTCATCATTCATGGTCTGGGGGTTAATACTAATTCTACTTATGTTATGTTTCTTCATAACCATAAGCTTGTCACGAGTTATACTGTCTGGTCTACCAGCTTCAACAGTGAACTCTTTGCACTGACTCATATCAAAAGAGCTTCGAATATGTGTAAGTAACTCATCCAACAATTCATGATTTATTGAGGTTGGTGTCCCTCCGCCTATATACACTGATACAAGGTTCTTATCCCTGTAAACATCTGATATGTAGTCAAGTTCCTTTTTCAAAGTATCTATGTACTCTGCTGCCTTTTTCTCATACAAAGCAATAGGATATGATGTAAATGAACAATACAGGCATCTGCTAGGACAAAATGGTATTCCCACATAAAGACAATAATCATTATCCACATCTATATCTGATATAATGGACATTTCCTTTGCTGCAACTCTAGTGGCAAGTACCGCTTTTTTTGCTGAAACCAAATATTCATCCAAGTAATTTTGAGCAGCCTCCTCAATGGACGCTCCCTCACGAAGCTTTGCCATAGCAATTTTAGTTGGTCTAACACCAGTCAAATCTCCCCATGGAAGCTTTCTATTGCAGTAATCAGAAAGAAGAATATAAATACATTTCTTAAAGTGATTACGAAATGAACTCTTGTCTCGATAATCTCCCTCTGCAAGAACTGATGTATATTCTCCCACTGGTCCCGGATATATCATCTCTTTTTTTAATTCACTAAAATCTTTGTCCCAGTCATATATAGTCATAATAGAAAGCCATGTGTGAGTACCTTCAAACCAAGCCTTCACACCTAATTCATATGACTCTCCGGGTTCAAACTTTTCTACTATTTTTCGTCCCGGAAAAAAAGCCATAATCATAGCCCTAATGTCATTATTATATTCCTGAGTATTTTGTGCTAGTAAAATCATCAACAATTACCTATTCGTAAATTATAATAATTCTGGGCAATATAGCCCTATTTTTCTCTATATGCCCATATCTATACGCCTATGCTATACAGTCAACTTAATTTGCTAATATGAGAAATATGGATTAGTCATTTTTTCCTTTTTAATAGATGTTCTGTCATTATGTCCCGGATAAACTGTTACGTCCTCTGGTAGTGTAAGTAACTTTTTCTCAATGTTATCAAGTAAGTCACGCTCATTGCCAGTTGGAAAATCTGAACGTCCTATACTTGAAGCAAAAAGTGTATCTCCTGAAAAAACCATCTTATTGTCAGGGAAATAGTAGCACGTGCCACCTTTTGTGTGACCAGGTACATTGAAACACTTAATCTTAACACCCAAAAGCTCTATCTCCTCCCCGTCTGCCACATAAACATCTGCGTCAAGGGAAAGATTCGCCCCAAACATCATAGACAGATTTAGTTCAGGACGCTTAAGAATATCCTCCTCGTCAACGCCGGCATATATCTGAATATCTGGATAGGCCTCCTTTAACTCCTTTACCGCTCCCACATGATCAAAATGTCCGTGAGTAAGCAAAATTGCCACAGGCTTAAGATTTTGATTACTGTACATATTCACCAGAAAATCTCCTCTGGCTGCGGGATCTATTACAAGAGCTTCCCTTGTGTCAGTGTTAGCAACAGTGTAACAGTTGGTTCCGAGAGAACCTAAAATATTGGTAATCGTAATAAGGTTTGCCATTAGCCAGCCGTCCTTTCTATGTCTATAATACCTTCTACATTTCTAATCTTTGAAATAATCTTTGTGAGCTGTTCCTTGGAATGTATCTCAAATTTAACGGAAATAGTTGCTTTTCCCTGCTTGCTTATTCTTACATTCATACCTGTAAGATTAATCTTTTCCTCGTTAAATATCTTGGACAGTTCAAACAAAAGTCCCTGATTATCGTAAGCATATATGTTAATTTCAGTGCTATACATATTGGATGTATTTACTATGCCCTCAGCCCAATCAGCCTCAATAAGTCTATCTCTATCGAACTCATCTAAGCAAAGTACGTTAATACAGTCTGTTCTGTGAATTGAAACTCCTCGACCTCGAGTAATATATCCAACTATCTCATCACCTGGAACTGGTGCACAGCATTTGGAGAATCTAACTGCAACGTCATCCATACCCTTTACAGTAATACCTTTTCCCGAATGACCAACTCCTCTTCCCGGAGTATTTATCTTCTCTACCATCTGGGCTTCAGTTATTTTCTTGGACTCATCTTTACGAAGTTCCTCCATAAGACGATTTACAACCTGTCCCTCTTTCAGTCCACCATGACCTATAGAAGCAAGAAGGGCATCCCATGTTCCAAAATTATATTTTTTAAGTGCTACATCCACAAACTCCGGCTTAGTAATCTCTGACAGAATTATGGACTTAGCTTTACAGTAGGCAGCTAACGCCTCCTTACCCTTTTGTATATTGTCCTCTTTGTTTTCTAGTCTAAACCACTGATTAATCTTGTTCTTTGCCTGAGTACTCTTAACTACCTTGAGCCAATCTCGACTTGGTCCTTTAATATTCTGGGATGTAATAATCTCAACCCTATCACCATTTTTAAGTTCAGTCTCTATAGGTACCTGACGACCGTTTACTCTTGCCCCAATCATCTTGTTACCTACAGCCGTATGAATACTATATGCAAAATCTATTGGGGTAGAGCCATTTGGCAATGCCTTTACATCTCCTGCAGGAGTAAAACAATACACCTGATCAGAGAACAAATCAAGATCTGTCTTAATGAAACTTAAGAATTCCTTGTTATCCTCCGCATCAGTCTGCCACTCCAAAATCTGACGAAGCCAGGTAAGCTTCTCCTCCTCGTTATCCTTGGCATTACCGCCACCCTCCTTGTATTTCCAGTGGGCTGCAATACCATACTCAGCTGTTCTGTGCATTTCGTAAGTACGAATCTGTATTTCAAAAGGTTTTCCGCCTGGTCCTATAAGGGTAGTGTGCAAGGACTGATACATATTCTGCTTAGGCATAGCTATATAATCCTTGAAACGACCAGGAATTGGTTTATATTTTTCGTGAATAATACCTAAGGCTGCATAGCAGTCTCTTACAGTATCAACCTTTATTCTGATAGCATAAATATCATATATCTGGTCCAGAGTCTTATTCTGGGTAATCATCTTCTTGTAGATACTAAACATATGCTTAACTCTACCATCAACTTCTGCTTTGATATCAGTCTCTCCCATATATTTACGTATCTCATCAACTCTCTGAACAATAAAATCCTCGCTGGCAGAAAGCCTTGTTGTTATCTCGTCCCTAAGTGGTTTATAAACATCAGGGTAGAGGTATTGCATAGATAAATCATCTAACTCTATCTTAATCTTAGATATACCAAGTCTGTGAGCTATAGGAGCATAGATATCCATAGTTTCTCTTGACTTTTCTATCTGCTTGGCTGGAGTCTGATACTGCATAGTACGAAGGTTATGCAATCTATCTGCCAGCTTTATGAGAATAACTCGAATATCCTTTGCCATAGCAAGAAACATCTTACGAAGATTCTCTGCCTGTATCTCTATCTTATCCTGAGATAAATCCAACTGGGTCAACTTTGTAACACCATCTACCAAAATAGCTATTTCCTCAGAAAATTCCTTGGTTATCTCTTCGGTGGTCATAACTGTATCCTCAACCACATCGTGAAGAATACCTGCCACTATAGTTTCTTTGTCCAGCTCCAATTCAGCAAGAATAATAGCAACACAAAGAGGGTGAATAATATATGGTTCACCCGACTTACGTTTCTGTTCCTTGTGAGCCTCATCCGCAATCTTGTATGCCTTTTCAATAAGGGATATATCTGAAGATGGATGATATCTCTTTACAGTGTCTATCAACTTCTCATACAAAACCTCTGGTGGTGTAAAATCATTCGGCTTGCTCAACTCTTTTTTCAGTTTTAACAAAGGTTCTCTTATATCTTCTGACATATCCTTCACTCCCTTCACAAAACCTTAGTAAGAATATTATTCTCCCTGGTACTGAACTATTGACTCAACATCATATCCTGCCAACACCTTTCTGCCTCCTAAATCAGGAAGTTCAATAAGGAAAATCATCTTAACAACCTCACCGCCAAGCTGTTCTATAAGCTTTGCAGATGCCTGAATAGTTCCACCTGTAGCAATAAGATCATCTACCAAAACAACCCTATCCCCTGGTTTTATTGCATCCTTATGTATCTCTATAGTTGCTGAGCCATACTCAAGATCATAACTCATCTCAACAGTTTCTCTTGGAAGTTTACCTTTTTTTCTAACTGGTATAAATCCCTTTTTGTTCATATATGCAAGAGGTGCACCAAATATGAATCCTCTTGACTCTGTTCCGGCAATAAGATTATAATCAACGCCATCTAATAATTTATTCATCTCATCAATGGCAAGAGAAAAACCATCTGCACTTTCAAGAACACTAGTCACATCTCTAAATATTATTCCCTTCTGTGGAAAATCCGGAATACTCTTAATATAATCCTCTACTCTCTTCATATTCGCATACCTCTTTTCTACTGTGCCTTACGATATCTGGTTGGCAGTATCTGTATGGTTCTTCTGCCCTGATATTCATTAATCCCTGGATAGTATGCCACATCTAACTTAATCGCATTTGGCATACCTTTAAACATTTTATCACATTCTTCTTCACTAAACCACATTTTTATACAATCAATTATAGGTTTTGCATTAAAATCAATACCCTCTATAATGTACCCATCCTTATCCTGGAATACAAATTTTACAAACTGATTATCCTTTCCTACATATCTTGCTGACTTCACCAAAAGTCCTGCCTGAGCAAATATTGGCTTTGGATTACCATTTCCAAAAGGCTCTAATACATTTAATGTATCAACTAACCCCTCACTAATGTATGCTATTGGCATAGGAACATCTATCATAAGTGTCGGAGTGAGTTGTTCCTCAGTCAAACGACAGTTATTGTTTAATCTTTCTTTAAAGTCACCAAGCTTTTCTCTGGAAAGGCTAACTCCAGCCGCCATTTCATGACCACCATAATGGGACAACAAATCACTTATTTTCCCTAATTCATCCGCCATATTATAGCCTTCTATGGAACGTCCTGAACCCTTTATCATATCAGGGTCACTTTCGCTATCTGTAAGAACAAAAACAGGCTTATAAAACTCTTCTTTAATTCTGCCTGCAACAATACCTGCAATACTTTCATGAAGGGTTGGTAAATATAAAACTAAAACAGTATCATCCTTGCACTGCTCACAAACCATATCGGAAGCTGCTTTTTTTCCTTGCTCTGTCATGAGCTTTCTGTCCCTGTTAAGAGCAACCATTTCCTCAGCTAATATCTGTGCTTTGCTCTCGTCCTCTGAAAGAAGTAATTCAAGACCTTTTTTTGCAGTATCCAGTCTGCCTGTAGCATTCATACTTGGACCGATAAGAAAACCCACATGATAGGAAGTAATATCCTTCCCCTCTAATTCAAGACATTTTATAAGAGTTCTAAGGCCAATGTTAGAAGAATCCTTAAGCATTTTAAGGCCTTCCTTTACGTAGATACGGTTTTCCCCTTTAAGCTCCATAATATCGCATACTGTTGCAATGGCAAGTATATCCACATACCTGTATGGGTCCTCCCACGGCTTGTCACATATATCATAAAGCTGACGTATAAACTTATAAGCAACCCCTGCACCACAAAGAAATTTGTTAGGATAGGTACATTCAGGATGCTTAATATCTATAAGGGCATCCGCTGCCACATACCTATATGTCTTATGGCCTTCTGTATCAAAATCTACAGGTATTTCATGATGGTCTGTAACCACTACCTTCATGCCGTAAGACTTCGCCAAATCAATAGCCTCAAATGCACTCACTCCATTGTCACAGGTAATAATTGTCTGTATTCCATCCTTATATGCTTCTTCAACGATTCGCTGATTAATACCATAGCCATCAATTATACGGTCCGGTATCTCATAGGAAACCTTTGCTCCTAGCTCCAATAGACCCTTATACAGTATATAGTTGGACGTAATGCCGTCCACGTCATAATCTGATACTATCCTAATAGGTTCCCCAGCTTCAATGCTGCCCTTGATTAACTCACAGCCTTTTTGAATATCACGGATATGACTATATGGCAAAACATCTGATATGGTTCCCTTCAAGTAACTACTAATATCCGCTTCTTCATTGACATCCCTATTTACAATAACCCTAGCTATAACCTGGTCTATATTATATTTGTCACCTATACCCTTAAAATCTGCCTTTTTTGCACAAATTCTCCAGTTTGCTTCCATAGCTGCACCTCAAATTTAGCATAAAAGGACCGTCTTAAGTTATAGTACCTAATAGTATCTATAATTCTACGACAGTCCCTTTTATTATTTACGCTTTTTTCTTTATTTTCTTCTTCATTAACAACCAAAGTGGTCCAGTGATACATACTGATGAGTAGGCACCACAAACAATGCCTGCCATAAGTGTAAATGTAAACTCTTTAAGTGAATCCACACCCATAATAAAGAGTACTAATACCATAACAAAGGTTGTAAGTGAAGTGTATATTGTTCTAGTAAATGTCTGTGCAATACTTGTATTTACTATCTCGTCTAAAGATGACTTACTCATAAGCTTAAGATTCTCTCTGATACGGTCGAAGATAATGATTGTTGCATTGATTGAGTAACCAACTATAGTAAGCATACAAGCTATAAATGTATTACCCACAGAGAGCTGTCCAACAGCATAAATCGCAAATACCATCATTACATCATGCATAAGAGCTAGAACTGCACTGGCACCAAATTTTACATCAGAGAATCTTATAGCAATATATATAAGCATCAAGATAGAAGATATGATAATTGCAATAATTGCATCCTTCTTCATCTCTCCACTTATTGTGGAGCTTATACTCTGTGCACTTATCTCTTCCACTGTGAAGTTATTTCTTAAGGCATCATCTAACTTAAGGTTGTCTTCCTCTGAAAGCTCAGGAGTCTTAAAAATAACCTGTGTGCTATCTTCAACGGTCTGAATCTGAATATCACTTGCTGAAAGTGAAGTTGCATCCACAATTACAGGTAATATACTTGTTTCAACCTCTTCGAGTGAATATGCCTTATCAAATGTAACTGTAGTGGCTGTACCACCTGTAAACTCAAGACTGAAATTAAGGCTTCTTCCACTTCTGCTGTTGTTAATTGGAAGGAATACAAGTCCCACAACAATAATAGCAAGGGATATAATAAAGCATACCTTTGAATTCTTAACGTAATTTCTAACCTTTGGAGCCTTAGCTACACCATAACATTTTTTATTCTTAATACCTAAATTAACTGCAACATTCAAAAGGAATCTTGTAACTACAAGTGCTGTAAACATGGAAAGAATAATACCTACCATAAGGGTTGTAGCAAATCCCTTGATACTACCTGTTCCAACTGCCATAAGTACAACAGCTGCAATAAGTGTTGTTATATTTCCATCAACTATGGCAGACAATGCCTTTGAAAAACCACCGTCTACTGCATTTCTAACACTCTTGTTCTCTGCAAGTTCTTCTTTGATACGGGTGAATATGATTACGTTAGCATCTACAGCCATACCTATTGAAAGAATAATACCTGCTATACCAGGAAGTGTAAGAGTAATGTTAGCTATACTAAGAATAATAAGCATAAGGATAACATACGCTGCAAGTGCAAACACTGCAACCACACCTGGAACAAGATATATCACAATCATAATAAGTGCAATAATACCAAGACCGATAGCACCTGCTACAAGGCTTGTGCTAATAGCTTCCTGTCCAAGTTTTGCACCAACGATGTTGTACTGTATCTGAGTAAGCTCAAGCGGAAGAGCACCAATCATAATTGTATCAGCAAGCTGTGACGCCTCATCATATGTGAAACTACCACTGATTGTAGCTATACCACCAGTAATCTGCTCGTTTACTACTGGTGCACTCTGAACTTCTCCGTCATATATAATGTATATAGGCAAACCGATATTTTCACCTGTTGCTTTTGCAAATTTAGATGAGCCCTCATCTGTAAGAGTAAGCTCAACTACATTTTCATTACCAGCCATAGACTCCATAGTACCAGCTCTGGCCTTTTGTACATCTGCACCTGTTAAAACAGACTCATATGGCTTACCCTCATACCAAAGAGTAAAATTCTCGCTATCTAAAAACTCAAGCTTACCAGGCTGACCTAACTCATCAAGGATAACATAAGCATCCTCCTTG
The DNA here is from genome assembly GCA_015057515.1 of Lachnospiraceae bacterium. Classification (GTDB taxonomy): domain Bacteria; phylum Bacillota; class Clostridia; order Lachnospirales; family Lachnospiraceae; genus Coprococcus_C. Next base: position 1,232 of record SVED01000026.1, on the reverse strand, counting down.
GCTGTATCAACAGGAATCTCAACTGTAATTCTGTCATCTCCCTCTTGATAAACTTCACCCTCTGAGCTGTATCCATCAACTCTTCGTTGCATTTTGTCTATAGTAGCATTAATCTGATCTGAAGTTGGATCATCGGTAACAATCTCATATGTAACACTGAGACCACCCTGAAGGTCCAAACCTAAGGTTATATCAGACGCTCTACCTGTCTTCTTTTCTCCTACGCCCATCATTGCCATATACACGCCACCTGCACAAAGTAACAGGAAAACTAGCATTCCCAATATGGCTTTTCTTCTTACTTTTTTCATTATACCTCTCCTTCTTCTATGTCAGCCAAGGCTGCCTTTATCATAATCGCACACTCTACACGTTTTTGTTGTAGCTTACACCCTATATCATATGCATCTAATATACTGCCATGGAACTTATAGGAATTAGCCGCACACCCACCACTACAATAAAATCTTGCAAAACAATCTTTGCATTTATCCTTCGCATATACATTGCAAAGTTTAAACTCATCTATTATATCTGGCTTTTTAATACCTTCAAATACACTTCCCATAAGGAAATCGTCTATACCAACAAACTGGTGACATGGATAAAGTTCTCCCGTTGGAGTAACTGCCAGGTATTCTGTTCCCGAGCCACATCCTGATAATCTCTTATACACACAAGGTCCACCTTGTAAATCAAGCATGTAGTGGAAAAATGTAACTGGTTTTTTTGCCTTGTGTCGCTCAATAATATCAAGGGCCAGCTTGTCATATTCCTGGCAAATAGCTTCTACATCTTCTTCTCTTATGGCATAGTTTGTATCATCTTCAGCCACTACCGGCTCAATAGAAATCTCCTTGAAGCCTAAGTCTGCCATAAGCTTGAAATCTTCAACAAAGTCCAGATTGTGTCTTGTAAAGGTTCCTCTTACGTAATAACTCTTATCCCCTCTTTTTGACACAAATTCCTTAAACTTTGGAACTATAATGTCATAGCTTCCCTTGCCATTTCTTGTAGGTCTCATAGAGTCATGAACACATTGTCTTCCATCCAAGCTAAGAACCACATTTGATATTTCCTTGTTGCAAAACTCCATAACCTCATCATTAAGAAGTATTCCGTTAGTAGTTAACGTAAAGCGAAAATTCTTGCCGGCTTCCTTTTCTCTTGCTCGTCCGTATGCAACAATCTCCTTAACCACATCGAAGTTCATAAGAGGTTCTCCACCAAAG
>SVED01000025.1 GCA_015057515.1 Lachnospiraceae bacterium | reverse complement strand
AACTGAGCGAGAGCGGGTTTGTAAATACATATACTTAATATTGAATTTCTAGCAATCTCTAAGGGTTCATCGCTAAGTACCGACATTCGCAAACGGTTTAACATATATGTGATTGATATTAAATTCTAAAACAGGCTTTTTATTTAGTATAACCTTGCTAAAAAGCATTGAATAAATTGCCTTGAAATGGTATAATATGTAGTCGTATTTTGATATAAAGGGAGTGATTTTTTGGCTGATAGAATCGCAGTGATTAAAAGAAAAACAAAAGAAACAGATATTGAACTTGAGATTAACCTTGATGGTAAAGGATATTCTAAGGTTGATACTGGCATAGGATTTTTTGATCATATGCTTATGAGCTTTGCAAAGCATGGTTTTTTTGATTTAAATTTAACTGTTAAGGGTGATTTGTTTGTGGATTCTCATCATACAATTGAGGACACAGGAATTGCTTTGGGACAGGCTATTGCAAAGGCCGTTGCTGATAAGCAGGGAATTGTAAGATATGGATCATTTATGTTGCCAATGGATGAGACTTTAGTTCTGTGTGCCCTGGATTTATCGGGTAGACCATATCTTTGCTATGATCTTGATTTAACAACACCACAGGTAGGATATATGGATACAGAGATGGTAAAGGAATTCTTTTATGCTGTTTCTTATGCTGCTGGTATGAATTTACACTTAAAGCAACTATCAGGCTCAAATAATCACCATATAATAGAAGCGGCTTATAAAGCTTTTGCAAAGGCTTTAGACCAGGCTACACAGATAGATAGCAGACTTGAGGGACAGGTGCTTTCAACAAAAGGAAGTCTGTAGGAGGATACAGGATGAATAAAATAAAAGTAATAGGCAATATTAGTGTTTCATACACTACACCTGAAGATAAAGCCAGATTGGCAGAGTACTTCAAAAAAATAGGTGTAGACGAAGTAATATATAAAGCTAATGGTTCCTATGAAAACTATACAGATGAGATTAAAACAATAACAAAGACAGTGGATATACCTTTTAATGCCAATATTGTGGCAGAAAGGTTTGACGATGTGAAATATACATTGTATGCAGGTGCACACAGAGTTGCCATATATGACAAGTCAGGGCCAACCACATCTGTAGAATTAGATATGATTAATGAATCATCACTTAGATTTGGAAAGGATAGAATATATATAAATACTCATCCTGTAGATGGCAAATTTGACATAAAGGATGCCAAGGAGTTTAAGCTTTTTGGTGTAGGTGGTATATTTGTTGAGTACTTTGAATATGAGCTTATGGATGAGCTTTCTAATTTGATTGATGAAGTTGATTTACCAATTGGAGTAAATGTAACTAATATGATAGATTCAGAGGAATTAACATTATCTCTTCAGCGTACACAGGAGCTTATCAGTATGGGTGTTAATACCATTATTATTGATTATTTAGGTGGAGCTGATGATACTGGTATAACAGCTGACTATGTAAAAGGCGTAAAAGCTTTAATTCCATCTGGAAAGAAGAAAACAACAGATACTATTAGCTTTGACGATTTTAAGCTTAATGGTGATGGACTTATACCTGTTATAGCACAGGATTACAAGTCCGGTGATGTGCTTATGATGGCTTACATGAACAAAGAAGCCTATGAAAAGACACTGGAGACTGGTACTATGACATATTTTAGTAGAAGTAGACAGTCTTTATGGATAAAAGGTGAGACAAGTGGACATTATCAATATGTAAAAGAATTAATTATTGACTGTGATAGGGATACAATTCTTGCAAAGGTTGAACAGATTGGTGTTGCTTGTCATACAGGCAGTCCTAATTGCTTTTTTACACCGCTTCTCACTAAGGAATACAATGATACAAACCCAATCAAGGTATTAGAGGAGGATTATAATATAATTCTTGACAGAAAGAACAATCCTAAAGAGGGTTCATATACCAACTATCTTTTTGATAAGGGTGTTGATAAAATACTTAAGAAACTTGGTGAAGAGGCAACAGAGATAGTTATAGCAGCCAAAAATCCAAATCCTGAGGAAATTAAGTACGAAATAGCGGATTTCCTTTATCATGCCATGGTGCTTATGGTTGAAAAAGGAGTTACTTGGGAAGATATAACTAATGAGTTGGCAAATAGGAGGTAGAACTATGAATGCAATAATTAGTGAATTAGTAGTATATTTAATTAAGTTTTTTGCTATGATTATATTTGCAGGTGCTGGTATATTTATCGGTATAAAGCTTAGAAAAAGAAAAAATGAGCAGCTTGCTGCAGAAAATAATGAATAGGATCATAAAGGTTAGCAACTAGGAGGATATATACAGTGAAGAACTATGGCGTAAATGAACTTAGAAAAATGTTTTTAGAGTTTTTTGATAGCAAAGAGCACCTCAAAATGAACAGTTTTTCTTTGATTCCACATAATGATAACAGTTTACTTTTGATTAATTCAGGTATGGCGCCTCTTAAGCCATATTTTACAGGACAGGAGATTCCACCAAAAAGAAGGGTTACTACCTGCCAGAAGTGTATTAGAACAGGTGATATTGAGAATGTTGGTAAAACAGCGAGACATGGTACTTTCTTTGAGATGCTCGGTAACTTTTCATTTGGAGATTACTTCAAGAATGAGGCTATTGAGTGGACATGGGAGTTTTTGACTGAGGTGGTTGGTCTTGATGCAGACAGACTCTATCCTTCAGTTTATCTTGAGGATGACGAGGCTTTTGATATCTGGCATAGAAAGATTGGTATAGCACCAGAGCGTATTTTTAAGTTTGGAAAAGCAGACAACTTCTGGGAGCACGGTGCTGGTCCATGTGGTCCTTGCTCTGAGGTGTATTACGACAGAGGTGAAAAGTACGGTTGTGGTAAACCGGATTGTACAGTTGGTTGTGATTGTGACCGATATATGGAGGTCTGGAACAACGTATTTACACAGTTTGATAATGATGGTAACAATAATTACACTGAGCTTGAGCAGAAGAATATCGACACTGGTATGGGTCTTGAAAGACTTGCAGTAGTTGTTCAGGATGTTGATTCGATTTTTGATGTAGATACAATAAAAGCGCTTAGAGACAAGATATGTGAAATGGCCGGTGTTACATACAAGGCTGATGAGAAAAAGGATGTTTCTATAAGACTTATCACTGACCATATTCGTTCAGTTACATTTATGACATCAGACGGTGTGCTTCCTTCAAATGAGGGAAGAGGATATGTTCTCAGAAGATTGCTTCGTCGTGCTGCAAGACATGGAAGAATGCTTGGTATAAAGGATATGTTCCTTGCTGAACTTTGTAAGACAGTTATTCAGGTATCCGCTGATGCATATCCTGAGCTTCTTGAAAAGAAAGAACATATATTTGCGACTCTCAACAAAGAAGAGGAGAGCTTTAATAAAACTATAGACCAGGGACTTGCTATCTTAAATGGCTATGTTCAGGATATGAAGTCTAAGAACGAGAAAAAACTTAGTGGAGAAAATGCATTTAAGTTATATGATACTTATGGATTTCCTCTTGATCTTACAAAGGAAATTCTCGAAGAGGCCGGTCTTGATGTAGATGAGGATGGCTACAAGGAGTGCATGGAGGTTCAGAGAGTTACGGCCAGAAAGGCTCGTAAGGTTTCTACTTATATGGGTGCTGATGCAACTATATACGAGGAGCTTCCTGTGGATCTTGTTACAAATTTTGTTGGATATGATAACTTAACATATAATTCTGAAATTGTAGCTATGACTACAGAGGATGCAGTTGTTGATACATTGTCAGAGGGTGAAAATGGTTCAATTCTCACTCAGGATACACCATTTTATGCTACAATGGGTGGTCAGAATGGTGACAGTGGTGTCATAAAGACTGCTACAGGTGAGTTTATTGTAAAAGAAACTGTTAAGGTTGTTGGTGGAAAGACTGCACATATTGGATATGTTGCCTCAGGTGAAATTAAGAAGGGGGATAATGTTGCACTTTCAGTGGATGAGAACCAAAGAGCCCTTACTTGCAAGAACCATTCAGCAACACATCTTCTTCAGAAGGCACTTAAGATGGTACTTGGAGGTCATGTTGAGCAGGCTGGCTCATTTGTTGCGGAGGATAGACTTCGTTTCGACTTTACACATATTCAGGCAATGTCTAAGGAAGAAATTGCAAAGGTTGAAGCAATTGTAAATGATGAAATTTCCAAGAATATAGAAGTAGTAACAGCTGAGATGTCAATTGAAGATGCTAAAAAGACTGGTGCTATGGCACTTTTTGGAGAAAAATACGGTGATACAGTAAGAGTTGTATCTATGGGAGATTTTTCAAAGGAGCTTTGTGGTGGTACCCATGTATCAAATACAGGTGTTATTGGCACATTTAAAATAGTATCTGAGGCAGGTGTAGCAGCTGGTGTAAGACGTATTGAGGCACTTACATCAAAGGGAGCTTTTGATTACTATAAAAAGCTTGAGGAAGAACTTCATGCAGCAAGTGTTGCTGCAAAGACAGAGCCTTCTAAGCTCACAGAAAAGATTGAAGCTCTTATGGCTGAGATTAAGACACTTAATGCTGAAAACCAAAAGCTTAAGGACAAGATGGCTAAGGAGTCTGTTGGCGATGTAATGTCAAATGTAGTGGAAGTAGGTTCAGTTAAGGTGCTTCCGGTACAGGTAAGTGGCATTGATATGAATGCTCTTCGTAACCTTGGAGATGATATGAAGGCTAAGCTTGGTTCATCAATAGTTATTCTTGCATCAGATATGGATGGCAAGGTTAACTTAATCGTTATGGCAACTGATGATGCTGTTTCAGCAGGTGCTCACGCAGGAAACATTGTTAAGAAGATTGCTCCTATGGTTGGTGGCGGCGGCGGTGGCCGTCCAAATATGGCACAGGCTGGTGGCAAAAACCCAGCAGGCATTGGTGAAGCTCTTGCTGCCGGTGTAGAAGAAGCAAAAGTACAGCTTTCATAACATAATATTATACAAAGTTATTAATCAAAAAATTTTTTGAAAATAGTTCATATGGCAGGTTGAATAAGACATAAATATTAAGTATGTATATGGTAAACCGTTTACCAATATGCATACTTAATATTATGGATTATTCAACATATTAAATATAAAAAAGAAAGAGAGGTCATTATTATGGCATTAGTACCTACCGTCGTTGAACAAACAAGTAGAGGAGAGAGAGCCTACGACATATATTCAAGACTTTTAAAGGAGAGAATTATATTTCTTGCAGATGAGGTGAATGATACTACAGCAAGTTTAGTAATTGCTCAGCTTTTATTCCTTGAGTCAGAAGACCCATCAAAGGACATAAGCTTATATATTAACAGTCCAGGAGGTTCAGTAAGTGCTGGACTTGGTATTTATGATACAATGCAGTATATCAAGTGTGATGTGTCAACAATCTGTGTTGGTATGGCAGCAAGTATGGGAGCTTTTCTTCTTGCTGGTGGTACAAAGGGTAAGAGAATTGCACTTCCTAATTCTGAGATTATGATTCATCAGCCACTTGGTGGTGCAAGAGGTCAGGCCACAGATATGAAAATTCATACTGACCATATTATTCGTACAAGAGAAAGACTTAACAAAATCTTAAGTGAGAATACAGGAAAGCCACTTGAGGTTATTGAGCAGGATACTGAAAGAGATAATTTCCTCACTGCAGAGCAGGCTCTTGAGTATGGACTTATTGACCATATATACACAAATAGAGATGAAATAAAGTAAAATTGGTAAAATTTGTTTAATTTATCAAATTTTTGTTGACGAATAAAATTATTATGTTATAATAATATTTGTGCAATTTGGAGGTAAACCCAAACAGTTGTTTTAGCACGATTTTATTTTACAACTGGAGGGAGGTTGAGGATATGTCAAACGTAGTAGTAAAAGAGAATGAGACTTTAGACAGCGCTCTTAGAAGATTTAAGAGAAACTGCGCTAAGGCTGGTATTCAGCAGGAGATTCGTAAGAGAGAGCATTACGAGAAGCCAAGCGTTAAGCGTAAGAAGAAGTCAGAGGCTGCTAGAAAGCGTAAATTCAAGTAATTAATAAGTATTTAATTAGGTGTTATCTGTGTTGGATAACACCTTTTTATTTTACCGTTAAATACTCCAAAAAAATATTCTATATATCAATTAATCTGAATAAAATAGTAAAAAAATGTGATTCATTTATGACGAAATTAATATTATTTGATGATAAATCTATACATATTGAGGGTTATAAAAATATCGTAAACATGGAAAAAAATCAAATTAGAATCAATTGCGGAAAGAAAATCCTAAACATATTAGGAAAAGAACTTAAGATAGAGATACTTACCAGCATAGAGTTAAATATATATGGGAAAATATGTAATATTTTCTGGGATTAACGTAAGAAGTTTGAAAATTTTGATATAGAGATGGTGCAATATGTATAAACGATTTGTGAAATGGCTAAAAGGATATAAGCAAATAGAAATAAAGGGTCCATGGAAGGACAGATTTGTAAATATATGCTCCAAAAACGACATAAATATATGGGGAATAGAAGAATACAAAGGAAATATCAGGGCATACATTAGCAGCAAGGATTATGAGATAAGTGAGCAGTATATTAAAAAAACAGAAACTAAAATTGATGTGATTTGTCAGGTTGGTTTGCCCTGTATTATAAACAAATATAAAAATAGATATGGCTTTATATTGGGAATAATTATATTTTTTGTTGCTCTATATGGATTTACAAGTTATATATGGGATATAAATGTGACGGGAGAATCATTTTACACAAAGGAAGAAATAATAAAAACTGTAAAGGATAATTATGTTGATATTGGAACACCGGTTTCTGAAATAAATTGCGAAGAATTAGAAAAGGCATTAAGAAATGAATATGATAAGGTTGCATGGATTAGTTGTGAGATAACAGGTACAAGATTAAATATTGAGATTAATGAAACCATAGAAAAAGATACTATAGAGGCACCTGACACTCCTTGCAATATAATTGCTGTAAAGGATGGAATAATTACAAAGATAGTTACTCGTCACGGAAAAACTGTAAAAACTATAGGTGAGGAGGTAAAAAAAGGCGATGTTATTATTACAGGAGTGATAAATCTGTATAATGATTATGATGAGCTTATTGAGACGAATCATATTCCTGCTGATGGAGATGTATACGCTATTGTTGAATCAGAATATTATGATGAGTTTGATATGAATTACTATGAAAAGGTTTATACAGAAAACGAAAGTAAAGGAATCAGTTTTTTATTTGGTAATAAGGTTATAACTCCTTTTGAAGGAAATAATGATTATGAACTATATGATAAAATAGTGGATGAGCATAAACTTAAACTTGGAAATTACATATATCTTCCTATATCTTTTTATGAAATTACAACTAAGGAATATACATCAGTTTTAAAAACCTATACCGAGGAACAAGCAAAGGAAAAAGCATACAAAAGAATGGCTTTATATGTTGAGAAATTAAGAAAAAAAGGGGTGTCAATAGTAGAAAATAATGTTACAATAGACTATGTAAATGATAAATGTATTATGAGAGGAACTATAGTTACAGAAGAATTAATTGGTGTTCCCTCAGAACTTATTATTATCGAACAAGGAGAACCGTAGTAGATGAATTCTTATACAGAAACAATTACTATACCTAATGCTCACATACAAAATGTTTTTGGTCAGTTTGATAAAAACATTAAGTCTATTGAAAAAGGTTTTCATGTTGCAGCGGTATTACGTGATGATATGCTTAGGATTGTTGGAGGAGAAACTAGTGTAAAAAGAGCGATAGGAGTAATTAATGAACTAATAAAACTATCTGAAAATGGCAACGTTATTACTGATCAAAACGTAAATTATGCTATATCCCTTACAAAAAAAGGAGAAGTTGAGACTATAAGTGAGTTGGATAAGGATACAAATATAATATGTCATACGATAAATGGGAAACCGGTTAAAGCAAAAACTATTGGTCAGAAAAAGTATGTGGATGCCATAGATAAAAACATGATTGTTTTTGGCGTTGGACCTGCAGGAACTGGTAAGACATATCTTGCTATGGCAAAAGCAATTACAGCTTTCAAAAACAACGAGGTTAACCGTATTATCCTGACTAGACCAGCTATAGAAGCAGGTGAGAAACTTGGATTTTTACCCGGAGACTTACAAAGCAAAGTTGATCCTTATTTAAGACCACTTTATGATGCCTTATATGAGATTATGGGTGCAGAAACTTTTTTAAAGAATATGGAAAAAGGTCTTATTGAGGTGGCACCTCTTGCTTATATGAGAGGTAGAACCTTAGATAATGCATATATTGTTTTGGATGAAGCTCAAAATACTACACCAGCCCAAATGAAGATGTTTCTTACACGAATAGGTTTTGGGTCAAAGGCTATTATAACTGGAGATTTATCTCAGAAGGACTTACCTAAGGACACAACCTCTGGTTTAGAAATAGCACTTAAGGTGCTTCATGATATTGATGATATATCAACTATACATTTTTCTAGTGAGGACGTAGTCAGACATCCTTTAGTACAAAAAATTGTCAATGCCTATGATGTGTATGAGACGAAGCTAAATACTAGAAAAAAACAGGAAAGTGACAAATATCAAACCAATAAAAGGAATTAAAGTAAACTTGATAATATGTTGTAATTAAGGTATAATTATAAGGTCTGGAAAGGATGTTATATGAGTATATTTTTTGAAAATGAGCTGGACAAACCATTACCAGATGGATATAAAGATATTGTTCGTGAAATAGTGCAGGCAGCTATAGAATATGTAGATTGTCCCTATGAGTGTGAAGTGAACGTTATCTTTACAAATAATCAAGGTATAGAGGCGATAAATAATGAATTTAGAGGACTCAAGTCACCCACAGATGTATTGTCGTTTCCTATGATTGATTATGAAAAACCTGAAGATTTTCAAGGACTTGAGGATACTCCTTGGGAGTATTTCAATCAAGATACAGGGGAGTTGATGTTAGGAGATATTGTTCTTAATGTTGACAGAATTGTCAGTCAGGCGAAGGAATATGGTCATACAAGGAGCAGAGAAATTGCTTTTCTTACAGCTCATAGTATGTTGCATCTTTTTGGACACGATCATGTTGATGACCATGAGCGACTGATTATGGAAGATAAGCAAGAACAGATATTAAGTATGAAAGGATATACAAGAGACAATGAACAAGAAAAGATTTAAACTTTTAATATGTGCAACCGCAATTGTAGCTGTAATACTTATAATTTTAACTGTAGTTATTATTTCTGGTAAGAAAAAGAAAAAGGATGATACTACCACCACAGAAGCGTCTATTTCCATAGAAACGGTAACACCTATGAGTGAAACAGGAGATTTTCAGGTTATTAGTCGCGAGGGCTATGTTCTAAGTGATTTGACAGGTGAGTGGATTGATGAGTCATTAGAGAATAAGAGACCTGTTTGTATAATGATTAACAATATTATTGACGCTATACCACAGTCTGGAATTGGTACAGCGGATATTATATATGAGATGAAGGTAGAAGGCAGTTTAACCAGATTGTTATGTGTGTTCAAGGATTATGATAACATAACAAAGCTTGGTCCTGTTAGAAGTGCAAGACATTACTATGTTGAGCTTACACATATGATGGATGGTATATATGCACATTATGGCTGGTCTCCATTAGCAGAAGCTGAAATACCGGCCCTTGGAGTAAATAACTTAAACGGCTTATATCTTGATGGTACAGTATATTATAGAGATGATGCAAGATATGCACCACACAACGTTTATACAACTGGTACTAGACTTGTTGAAGGTATTGCAAATGCAGGATATAGTGTTGACTATGTATCACAGCCTGAAAAAATGTATGCCTTCAATTACGAGGATACACCTCTTGGAACAGGTAATGTTGCTAATGTTGTCAGAACAGACTATGCACACAATAGTCCATGGTTTGAATATAATGCAGATGAGGCGGTATATTACAGATTCCAGTACGACCGAGCTCATATTGATGACCAGACAGGTGAGCAGCTTACATTCAAGAACATAGTTGTTATTTTTGTACAGTATACCAGTCTTGACAATGTTGATCATCAGGATATTGATTGGGACAAGGGTGGCTCTGGTTATTATGCAACTGATGGAGAATATAAGTCTATAACATGGAAAAAAGATAATGGAGTGCTTAAGTTTTTTGATGAGGATGGTAAGCAACTTCGTATGAATCCAGGTAAGACTTTTATATCTGTTTTTGATGAAACATATACAGAAGGCGTTACTTTTGAATAATATAATATAATTTAGGAAATAATTTCTTCAAGGAGTAAATGCCATGAAGAAATTATTTTTATATTTAGGTTTGTTATTGGTAGCAATTTATATTTTTTTAACATTTTTCTTTATATTTCGAGATACTTTTAAAGAAAAATCAAAGGATATTGTTGCAAATACAATAGAAGAACTGTCTACAGAAGATACAGTTGATGCAATTGATTATATAAATAACAATGAAAAAAACACTTTAGAAGACACTGATTTAAAAACAAATGTGAATGTAATAGAGTGTTATAAAGTTGGTATAAAAAATGGCTTTGTAATTGTATATGATGGATCTTCGGATTCAGTATATGAATACACAGGTATTGATGCCAACATAATCAAAGCGACTGATGAGGATCTTTACAGAGAAATAGTAAACGAAATAGAATTTGACACCAAGGAAGATATGTTTGATTTTCTTGAATCCATAGCAAGCTAAGGAGAAATTTATGTACGATTTATGTGTTGTTGGTGGCGGCATGTCTGGTATGACAGCCGCTATAACCGCTGCAAGAAATGGAAAAAAGGTTATCTTGATTGAAAAGAACAAGAAGTTGGGTAAAAAGATATATGCAACAGGCAATGGTAGATGTAACATAACCAACACTAGCATTGATTATGCCAGAGATTATAATTCCTCTTACCCTGATTATGAAGTGTTTTTAAGTAAAGCATTTGGAAGGAATCCGTATAATAAGGTTTTACATTTTTTTGAATCAATAGGCATACACACAATGTGTTTGGATGAAACATGGGTTTATCCAGCATCACTGCAGGCTTCATCTGTGGTTTGGAGTATGAATGATGCACTGTTGGCTCTTGGCGTTGATATATTGTATCAGAATGAGGTTGACAATATACGTAAGGATGATAATGGATTTTTGTTGACATGTAGTACTAAAACCATTATTGCAAAAAAAGTTATCCTTGCAAATGGAAGTAAAGCATATTCTAAGCTTGGTGGAGGAGAGTCCGGGTATGATATAGCTAAAAGTCTGGGACATTCTATTATACCGGTAAGACCATCTCTTTGCGGACTTGTTTCAAAAGAAGATTTATCATCATTATCAGGTGTACGTGCAAAAGCAAAGGCCACTTTGGCTGCGGAGGATGATAATTTTCAAAGAATAACTGAAATAGGTGAGCTTCAGATTAATGATTATGGTGTGTCCGGTATTATGATTTTTAATTTATCATCAATTATTGGAAAATATCTTTTAGAAAATAAAACACCTGTTTTACATATAGATTTCTTGAATCATATAAACATAGAACAAAAAAAAGAGCAGGTGTTGAAGTTTACAGACATAATAGATTCTATTGATATTGCTAAAAATAGAACTATACTAGGCTTTCTCAACACATTTGTTAACGACAAAATAGGCGCATATGTATGTAATATGTATGGTGTAGATGTTAAGACAAAAGTGTGTAATGTAGATACAGAAATTATTGATAAAATTATTTATACACTCAGCAATTTTAAGCTACATATTGAATCTTTAAAGGATTTTGACAATGGTCAGATTTGTGCAGGTGGAGTGGATATAAGTCAAATTAATCCAGAGGATTTTAGTTCAAAAATATGCGATGATTTGTATATCGTTGGTGAATTACTGGATATAGATGGCTTGTGTGGAGGTTATAATATTACATTTGCTGCGCTTTCGGCATTAGCAGCAGGAAAGGCTATATAAATGATTAGAATTAGTCAGATAAAAGTGCCTGTAGGATCCAGAGAAAATGGACTTAAGGATAAAATAAGAAAAATAGTCAGAACAAATGAATTTGTACTTGAAGCTATAGTTAAACAGTCAATTGATGCCAGAGACAAGTCCAATCTTACATACATTTATACTGTTGATATTAGTTCTCCGTTAGAACAAATTATATTAAATAAAAATAGGAACAATAATAATATTATGTCAACATATGGTGAAAAATATACTTTTCCGGTTGAGTTAAATAAGAAGGATTGCTTGTCACCAGTCATTGTTGGTGCTGGTCCCGGTGGTTATTTTTGTGGACTGTACCTTGCCAGAGCAGGACTCAAACCTATCATTGTTGAGAGAGGTAAAGCAGTAACTGAAAGAACTAATGATGTGGAAAGCTTTTGGCAGGGAGAAGATATAAATCCAGATTCCAATGTATCCTTTGGAGAAGGAGGGGCTGGTACATTTTCTGATGGTAAACTCAATACAGGGATTAAAGATAAGGCTGGACGAATTGGTGCTTTTATTGAGGATTTCATTTCCTTTGGTGCACCGGCAGATATTGGTTATCTAAACAAACCCCATGTAGGTACCGATGAGTTAAAAAAGGTACTTCTTAATATGAGACAGGAAATCATATCACTTGGTGGAGAAGTGCATTTTAACACAAAATTTATCGATTATAGTATTGAAAATCAAAATATTATTGTGAATACGGTGAATACTCAGGATAATAAAAATATAACTTTTTCTACAAATGCTCTTATTCTGGCTATTGGTCACAGTGCAAGAGATACATTTTATAGTATATATAATAAGGGTCTTCCTATGGAGGCAAAGTCTTTTGCCGTTGGACTTAGAATTGAACATCCAAGAACAATGATTGACGAATCACAGTATGGCAGTAGCAAAGAAGCAAAAAGTCTCCCGGCGGCTGATTATAAAATGACATTTAGATCCTCCGAGGGGAGAAGTGTATATAGCTTTTGTATGTGTCCGGGTGGCTTTGTTGTAAATGCATCTTCTGACCATGAACAATCTGTTGTAAATGGCATGAGCAATCACGGAAGAAATGAGTCAAATTCAAACAGTGCCATAGTTGTAGGTGTTACACCAGAAGATTTCGAAAGAGAGGGCTTTGGTACAGGTGTTTTAGCTGGCGTAGAATTTCAAAAGGCATATGAAAAGAAAGCTTTTATTGAAGGAAAGGGAAAAATTCCAGTACAGCTTTTTAAAGATTTTAAAGCTAACAAGCCTAGTTCTAATTTCGGGAATATTGCACCAAATATAAAAGGGGAGTATACTCTTTCAAACCTTAATAATTGTTTGCCAGTATATGTAAATAATGCTATAATTGAGGGGATTTCTTATTATGACAATAAACTTAAGGGGTTTGCAAGAGAGGATGCTGTTTTGTCGGGTATTGAATCTAGAACTTCATCCCCTGTCCGCATAATAAGAGGTGAGGATTATATGAGTGAGGTTAAAGGCATTTTTCCTTGTGGTGAAGGTGCCGGATATGCGGGTGGTATTACATCAGCTGCAGTTGATGGCATCAAGGTTGCTGAGGCGGTTGTAACCTATATTAACTCACTTTAATACACGAATTATCTTTAAACATATAGAGAAAGGCTTATGATATGAATTACAGAGAAACATTAAAGGATAAGAAAAAAATAGTAATAAAAATTGGTTCATCATCACTTTTACATGAGGAAACAGGTGGTGTCAATTTTAGAGAATTGGAGAAACTTGTAAGAATCATCTGTGACCTTAAGAATCAGGGCAAAGATGTTGTTTTGGTTTCATCAGGCGCCATAGGTGTAGGTTTCCAGACCTTAGGACTTAAGGTTAAACCAAAGACCTTATCTATGAAGCAGGCTTGTGCCGCTATTGGTCAAGGACAGCTTATGATGATATACCAGAAGCTTTTTATGGAGTATAATCACCTGGCTGCACAGGTACTTCTTACCTTCGATGCAATTACAGATGATGAGAGACGTCGAAATGCTGAGAACACTATGAATGAGCTGTTACAGCAGGATGTTATTCCTGTAGTAAACGAAAATGACACTGTGGCTACAGAAGAAATTGAGTTTGGAGATAATGATACACTTTCTGCTATAGTTGCCCATCTTATCAAGGCGGATTTACTTATATTACTTACAGATATTGACGGTTTTTATACTGATGACCCCCACAAGAATCCTGATGCAGTTAAACTTTCTGTAGTTAATGAGATTACAGATGAATTAAAGAATATGGCAAAAGGAGCTGTGACAAGCTATGGCACAGGTGGAATGTCAACCAAGATTGCTGCGGCAAGAATCGCAACAGATTCCGGAGCAGATATGGCTATACTTGATTCCTCTAGATTAGAGCTTATTAATGAACTTATTGATGGTGAGGATGTGGGTACACTTTTTGTTGCTCACGAAGTTGAAAACTTTGACACTGTGGACTTTATTGTTCACAAAGGATATTTAAAATAAGGTGGATTGTTATGACTGAGGAAGGAATTGCTCGTATAAACGAGCTGGCCAGAAAAAGCAAGACTCCCGAGGGCCTTACCCCCGAGGAAAAGGACGAGCAGGCAGTGCTTAGAAGGCAGTTTATAGATGATTTTAAAAGGAATTTAAGGGGTGTTATAGAACAGGTGGATATACTTGAACCGGATGGCTCTGTTACCCATGTTGCTGACATTCCAAAGAAAAAGAAAAATGACTGATACATTAACAAAAAAAGAGATTCGAAATACAGTACTGGATATTAGAAAAAGCTTCAATACAGATTATCTTTTGACTTTATCAGAGATTATATGTAAGAGAGTAATCAAACATGATTTTTACAAAAATGCAGAGGATGTAGTGTTTTATTCCTCGGTAAATAACGAGGTTTTTCTTGATATTCTTATGGAGGATGCTTTTTTTACTGAGAAGAAAGTTTGGCTCCCTAAGATTTTGGATAAATCTATGGAGTTTTACTCTTATAAACAGGGTGATAGTCTTGTGAGGGGGGCATACAATATCCCTGAACCAGATTCTATGGAGAAGCTTATTCCGGATGAGAACACTCTTATCATTATGCCAGGAGCAGCCTTTACAAAGGATATGGCAAGGATAGGCTATGGAGGAGGATATTATGATAAATATTTGGATAGATATCCTTGCTGCAAAACCATAGCTGTTTGCTACAATTTTCAAATATTACCATGGATTCCGGAGGATTCACATGATATAAAGCCACAGGTTATAATAAGTGACCATGAAGTGTTTCAAAAAAATATATAATCCCTTATGGCTATAACCATATTGTAAAAAAGGAGAGTTATTATGTTACAGGAATTAGGGAAAAAAGCGAAATCAGCATCAAGAGTTATGGCACGACTTGGTGTTATGGAAAAAAATAATGCGTTACTTAAGGTGGCAGATGCATTAGTAGCAAATGCCAAGGATATTATAAAGGCAAATGACATAGATATTGAAAACGCTATCAAAAACAATATGTCTGATGCATTGTTGGACAGATTAAGACTTACCCAGGCAAGATTTGAGGATATGGCGGAGGGTATTCGACAGGTGGTTTCTCTTGAAGATCCTGTAGGTGAAGTTTTGTCAATGAAAGAGCGTCCAAATGGACTTCTCATTGGCCAAAAAAGAGTTCCTATGGGCGTTATCGGTATTATTTATGAGTCTAGACCTAACGTAACTGTAGATGCATTTGCTCTTTGCTTTAAGACTGGTAATGCAGTTATACTTCGTGGTGGAAGTGATTGTATTCACTCTAATATAGCTTTAGTTAAGGTTATAAAAGCTGCTTTAAGCGAAGCAGGAGTTACACCAGATGCTATTTGTCTTATTGAAGATACTGATAGAGAAGTTGCAAAACAGTTTATGAAGATGAATCAGTATGTTGACTTACTTATCCCAAGAGGTGGAGCTGGTCTTATTAGAACTGTAGTTGAAAATGCAACTATACCTGTTATTGAGACAGGGACTGGTAATTGCCACATATTCGTGGATAAAACTGCGGATATGGAAAAGGTTATCCCAATCATAAAAAATGCTAAGTTACAGCGTTTGGGTGTATGTAATGCCTGCGAATCCTTGGTTATACATAAAGATATCGCCGATGTTGCCGTACCTGCTATTGTAGCTATGCTTAAGGAAAATGATTGCGAGGTAAGAGGAGATGAACTTGCTTTGACATATTCTTCAGATATTATAGCGGCAACAGAGGAAGATTTTGGAACTGAGTATCTTGCAAAGATTATTTCAACTAAGATTGTAGACAGCCTTGATGAAGCTATAGAACATATTAACAGATACAGTACAGGACATTCGGAGGCAATTATTACTGAAGACTATCAAAGCTCACAGAGATTTTTAAATGAAATTGACTCCTCCTGTGTATATGTAAATGCATCTACAAGATTTACAGATGGGTTTATGTTTGGATTCGGCGCTGAAATAGGTATTTCCACACAGAAGCTTCATGCTAGAGGACCTATGGGTCTTTTAGCACTTACATCAACCAAATACATTATATATGGTAATGGTCAGATTAGAGAGTAAATTATAGACACACTAACACATCATTTAAGGAGAAATATATGAACAACATGAAATTTACCGGCTCAAAAGAATATGTGGCATCGCCAGAGCTTATGGCTGCTGTTGATGTGGCAAGAGCACTTGAAAAGCCATTACTTATAAAGGGCGAACCAGGAACTGGAAAAACTATGCTTGCTGAGGCTATTAGCCAGGCTTTTGATATGAAGCTATATATTTGGAATATTAAGTCTACTACAAAGGCACAGGATGGCTTATACGTATATGATACCATCCAAAGACTATACGATAGTCAATTTGGTGAAGAAGGCGTGGACGACATTAAAAGATATATTAAGCTTGGCAAATTAGGCGAGGCATTTAAAGAGGAGGAACAGGTTATTCTTCTTATTGATGAGATTGACAAGGCAGATTTGGAGTTCCCTAACGATTTGCTTTGGGAACTTGACAAGATGGAGTTTTATATTCATGAAACAAAGGAAACTATTAAGGCAAAGACCAGGCCAATAGTTATTATTACATCAAATGCCGAAAAAGAGCTTCCAGATGCATTTCTTAGAAGATGTATATTCCACTACATAAGCTTCCCTGAAAAAGAAGAAATGGATGAGATTGTAAGAGTACATTTTGAAGATATTGATGAACATCTTTTAAAACAGGCTATGGATACATTTTATTGGATTAGAGATATAAAAGAGGTTCGTAAAAAGCCTAGTACCTCAGAGCTTATTGATTGGCTAAATGCCCTTACTTTAGGGGGAATTGACCCTGATACAATCAGAGAAAAGCTCCCATATCTTGGAGTACTTATTAAAAAAGATGAGGATATTGACATAGTAAAAAAGAGGAGAATACTGTAATTGTTTACTGATTTCTTATATGTTTGCAGAGAAAAAGGATTAAAAATATCCATGACTGAATGGATTACATATATGGAAGCCTTGGACAAGGGACTTGCTTATTCTTCCCTAGAAGGACTTTATAACTTGGGTCGTATGATTCTTGTAAAAACTGAGTCAGACTTTGACAAGTTTGACATAGCTTTTATTGAATATTTTAAAGATATACATTATGGTGAAGAATTGCCGGCAGACATAATGAAGTTTCTTGATAAAGGCGAGATGGACAGGGACAATCTAAATGCAGATGTATACAAGTTCGACACAGAGCGAGATATGCAGGAGACAAAGAGAATGTTTCGTGAGCGTATCACAGAGCAAAAGGAGGAACATAACGGTGGTAACTACTGGATAGGAACCAGTGGTGGTTCTGCCTTTGGACATCATGGACGTAATCCGGGTGGTCTTCGTGTCAGTGGTCAGACTGGTATGAGAAGTGCTTTTCAGGTTATGGGTGAACGTAAGTATGCTGATTTCAGACATGATAAAACCCTTGATATAAGGCAGTTTCAGGTTGCATTTAGGAGACTTAGACAGTTTTCTACTAAGTTAGATGTGCCAAGGACAGAGCTTGATTTAGATAAAACTATAGATTCAACCTGCAATAATGGAGGATATCTTAAACTTGAATTTGACAAACCAAGAAAAAATTCTGTAAAGCTCCTTTTGTTATTTGATTGTGGAGGAACAATGCTTCCTTTTTCCGAGCTTTGTAATGATCTTTTTCAGGCTGTTCACAAGGCAAATCATTTTAAAGATGTAAAAACCTATTATTTTCACAATTGTATATACAGCAAGGTTTACAAGGATGCAGAATGTGAAATGGGAAACTGGGTTGATCTTGATTACATATTTAAACACACTGATAAGGATTACAAGGTAATTATTGTGGGTGATGCTCAGATGGCTCCTGAGGAGCTGTTTGACTTAAATGGCAACTATAGAGGACCAAATGATGGTCGGAGTGGCTATGAATGGAACAAATTATTTAGAAATAAGTTTAAAAAGGCAATATGGCTTAATCCTAGATTCCATGGAGGTCTCACATCCCTTTCATGGATGGAGTCAGAGGCTACCTTGGCAGAGATATATGATATGTTTCCTCTAACAGTGGATGGGCTAAAAGCGGGAATTAAAAAGCTTATGGCACCGAGATAAGGATTAATGTAGAAATATTCGAATATATTATTACTGAAGATATTTGTATAATTATAGTATATTTATACTAAGGGGTGATTATATGAGCGAGGTTATTAGAGAAGGTATCGGACTTGTGCTAACAGGTGGTGGCGGAAAAGGTGCATATCAGATAGGTGTTATGAAGGCATTAAAGGAACAGGGATATCTAGATGATGTTGTTGCTATGTCTGGTGCTTCAATAGGTTCGGTAAATGCTATGCTATATGCTATGGATGATATTGATATGATGCTTAAAGCGTGGATTGACATTGATATGAGCACTATATTTGATGTGGATTTAGAAATGCTTATTGCCAATAAACCGTTTTTCTCCAGGGATGAAATGCTAAAATTAATAGAGAAATACATAGATTTCGAAAAAATAAGAACAAGTAGATATGATATATATAATGCTATATGTAAGCTTGATTCCACAAAACAAGCTACTGTGGCTGAATACAGAAAATTATCAGAATACGATGTAGATACCATTAAAAAGATATTGCTTGCATCTACAGCATTACCTCTAGTATATGAAGCCGTTGAAATTGATGGTGAGTATTATAGGGATGGTGGAATCAGTGATAATACCCCTGTAAAGCCTTTATATGATGCTGGTATTAGACAGTTTATTATTATTGGACTTAAGCATGGAAAAGTATATAATGAGTCAAAATGGCCAGGAGCCAACTTTGTGACTATATATCCAAGCTATGATTTGGGTGATGTTTTAACAGGAACCTTGAATTTTACTGACAATGCCGTAAAATTTAGAGAATTGTTAGGATATAAAGATGGCTTACGTGCTATAAAAACAAAATTTGAAAAGGATGAAACCTATATAAAGATGGAACCGGTTCTTGCAAAGGCTGATTATAACGAGGTAATAATGAGACTAAAGCAGGACAATGCTTACGATACAATGAGTGCTAAGGTAAATTCACATATGGATTACTTTAATAAACTGGCGGAGAAGTATGATAAGTATTAGGAGGTGCTAGTATGGCAAAAAACATCATCACAATAGGAAGACAATTTGGAAGTAATGGACATGAAATTGGTCAAAGATTGGCTGAAAAGCTGGGGATTCCTTTCTATGACAAGGAAATTCTTAATGAAACCGCAAAAAACAGTGGTTTAAGTGAGAATATCCTCAAAAGTCTTGATGAAAAGCCAACTAAAAGCTTTTTGTATTCTTTGGTTATGGATCCATATAGTTATGGATTTACCAGTGCTGGATACCAGACTAATTTGAATCAACAGGCATTTCAAGCTACATATGATACTATAAAAAAGCTGGGAGGGGAAGGTCCATGCGTTTTTGTAGGTCGATGTGCAGATTATGCCTTAAGACATAACCCTAATCTTGTTAAAATATTTATATATGCACCGGTGGAAGAGAGGATTAAGAGAGTTTGTGAACGCTTCAATTTGTCTGAAGATAAGGCAAAATCTCAGATAAATAAAGAAGATAAGGCAAGAGCTTCTTATTATAATTTTTATACATCAAAGCGTTGGGGTGCTATGGAAAGCTATGATATATGCATAAATAGCAGCTTGATGAGTATTGATAAGACAGTAGATTTGATTGTTGACTACATTAAATCTATAGAAAAATAAAATACATAAAATATAAAAGATATAAAAAAATAACCCAGATGCTTAAAATCTGGGTTATTTTTTTAGAGAATACTTAACATAATATTTTTATGGTAAAAAATATATTAAATTTTAAGGTTTTTCTCTCAATTGAACCTTGTTTCTTGCGAGGCGTTTACGCTCATTGTCTATATCTGCATAATGCTTACGGGTTGTGTTTACATCAGTGTGTCCTAAAACATCTGCAACCAGGTATATATCAGATGTTTCCTGATATAGAGCTGTACCATAGGTACTTCGAAGCTTGTGAGGCGTAATATGTTTTAATGGGACGGCGCTTCGTGAATACTTTTTAACAAGGTTTTCTACAGTGCGAATACCAATACGTTTTCTCTGGGAGGATAGAAATAAAGCGTTTTCATGACCTTTTTGGGGATCAATTTTCTTTCGTTCCTCCATATATTTCTCCAAGGGTTCGATGGCTTCATCACTAAAGTATACAATGGCTTCCTTGCCACCTTTACGGGTGATTTTAATACAGGAGTTATCAAAATCAACATGATTAATATCTAGTCCAACACACTCTGATATACGTATTCCAGTGGAAAGCATAAGTGTTAAAAGGGCCAAATCACGAGTTTTTGTCTTTTCATGGTACTTTTGTTGCTTGGAAGTCAAATTAAGGCCATATTCCACGGTGTCTAAAAACTGAGCAGTTTCAGCTGCGTCCATACGAACGATTTGTTTTTCAGGAACCTTAGGGCGCTCAATTTTAGCCACAGGATTGCCTGTTACAAGGTCATTCTTATAGTAATATGCGTAAAACACATTTAAAGACACGATTTTACGCTTTATAGAGGCTTTACCATTAGTTATAATTCGGCCGTCCTTTCTATACATCTGTAAATAGTCCATATAATCCTCGATGAATCCGGAATCAATGGAAGATAATACATCGAGGGATACATCCTTAGGGCTATTTAAGGACTTTTCAGAATAACATTCGACTATATACTCAAAAAAGGTCTTTATGTCCCTGGCATAACCAAGTCTGGTACGGGATGCTTTAGATTGCTGTATAGCTCTAAAAAATTTTCTGACATAAGATGGTAACTCATCACAAATATTTCTAATAAGCTCAATGTTTTTCATTTCGTTTTCCTGATGGTAAGTTATTTGGGCCATTCAATAATTCCTCCTTTAAAAACCTAGCATTTAAGCGGTTTTCAAGCTATAATAAGAGTATACCACTTTTATGCTTATTTGTACATACTTTTTTCGTAAAACCTGAGTTTTGCGAATAATAAGAAGGACAATTACAATATACACCACCCTATACAGAATTGTCAAGTGTAATTTTAAAAAAAATTCCTATTGTTATTGTTACATTAACGAAAAACCCTACGGAAACTAACACCGAAACCGAATAGATTATGGGTGGTTAAGCGTTTTCCCTTTTGTCGCACCCCTAAACACATTTACGCTAAGCAATTACATCCATCTATTTACGTTGTGCATTTTGGGTTATTCAATCTATTTACACACATTACTTTTTTACACATTCGTCGCTCGTAAATTCGTGGTTTTGACAGTTATGCCTTGAGCGAGCCGCTCGCTCTCGCACGCTCTCAAGACATTCAAGAGTTAATTATGACTTTTTTTCTTTAACTGAATATAATTTACAGAATAGCCACCTTTTACGCATTTTTTTTGATGTGTTATATCATAGTCACTATAATGATTTTCAAAGAATTCTAGCATAGACATATCACCCCTATAGATTGTTTTTTCTTCGGCTCTTTTTACCCCAATAGAGCAAAAATATCTGCGTTTGTTTTTAACACCATCAACAAAATCCTTTGTAATATACTTAGTTATATACATAGCAACCTTACCAGTATCTTTTACGCTTTCAAGCTGGGATATGCCATAATTCCAATTTTTGAACATCAAACGTCCTTTTTCATAACTTGCACATAAAACGTCGTTATTTACTCCCTTAAGCAATGCGTGGAAATGGTATGCACCATCCTTATGTTCTTCTGGTACAGCAAGATACTCTAAGTCCTCACATTTACGACTTCTAAGGTTATTTAGATACTTAGTTAATCTAGCCTTACATAAATCATAGTTATATCTATCTTCTTTAAACGTAAAAGTCGCAAAGTAATCCCACGTATTTGCTCTTGATATATTATAAATACTTTGTTTTGTTCTTCTTGTACTCCTTACCTTGTTATCAATCTCATTAACAGACGTATCAAATTGTTTATCAGATATATCAGATTGTTTGCAAGTCTCAAAATTCCATTTATTAGTCTCATTTTTTACTTTCTCCTCTCTTGTGCCTATAGCATATTCATACCAGTTAATTTGTAATTCATTCCCATAGTCAAGTAATTTAACATCATACATTTTGTTCTACCTCTTTCTTAAAAGATGAGTGAAAAATGTCCCTATCGACAAGTATATATATATTATATATATGGGATAGGTAACACGTCAGCCGATGATGTCAAGCCGACTTTTTCGCAGAGCTGAAAAAATGGCATTGACAATCATACGTCTTGACGTATTTATCACTCTTAAGAGCGTAAGCATTAATATGCTACGCTCCACAATCTACTAGTTGTCCGAACTTTCAATGCAATCCTTGAGGTATTCAATAACACCTCTCATACGCTCATATGTAACTTCAATGTCTATAAGATTATCTTCAACCCTCTCCAAGCATTTATCAACTTTTACAAGGACAACTATCTGAACGACAATTAGTACACCTAACATAAACTCAAACATCACTTCTGCCTCTTTCTATATTTTTTCTTAAGATTTGCTTGTCTGAAATCTCCATCAGCCGAATTTGCACCAAGCTCTGCGAAAGACAAAAGTTTTCCATCTTCCATATCTTTTTTAAGTTTATCAATAATAGCATTTGTATCATATTGCTCATACATTCTATTGAGTACAAATTTATATTCAATTTTAAATGGCTCAAGCATATCAATATTAGTACAATTTTCAAGTTCATCAGCCTTAAAATATCTATGTTTAATTATTCTCCAAGTCTTTGAACATACAATAACATCATCTGTATATCTTCTGATATTTATATCAGTGCCTATTATCTTTGGAAGTGTTCCCACAATAGCAATTTTACGTTTACGGGATTGCACTATTTTATTAAACAACTCGGGATTAAAATTTTTAAAATCTCTATTATTCCAAATAGCACCTATCTCATCAATAAGAAAGATAACAACTTCGCCCAAAGCAGTTTCATAATTAATAAATTGTTGCTCATTTTCAAAAGGTACATACGGACAACCCTTTAATTCAAGATTTGTAACAATAGTAATCTTCTGCTTAATAAAAGATTGTAACTCTTCACTCCACACCAATCTTCCATTATAGCGTCTATAAATATGTGAAATGACTTCATCAACTGCACTAAGAGACTTTCCACTACCAAAATACCCATTAAATATTTTAATAAAACCATAATATGGACACTCATTATATTTTTTATACTTAAAATATTTATAGATATCCAAAGGCATATAATACAATATGTTGTGTATATTATATGCTAAAAATCTTCCCAAAGTTGTGAATATAATAAACCCAATTATAAAAAATAATATTATTGTTTTGAACATCTTATCGCACTCCCTAAAAAGCTAATTATGTATGCGAACATCTCACAGAAAAACACATACACCACTACTCTACACGCTATCATAACCAAGTCTCCATCTCCATAAAGCATTAACGCTATTTGTTCCATTACTTCCTACCTCCTCTTAAATTTGTAAACATATTCCTAAACATTTTATGGCAAAACCACGCAAGAGCTATAAGCACCACGCAGAAAGCTAATTTGTAGATATCATCTATAGTGTACATTAAATCACTCCTTTTCCCTTAAAAAACACCCTACTACATATCCACCTATAGACACCATTACAGAAACCAATGTTATATCCCACATTGTAAAAGAATAACCGAATACGTCTATTGTTGTATATTTAAACCAATCAATAACTAAATTAGCTATATTAGAAAAAATATGCATCTAACCACCTACTTTCTATTTGACATCTTCCCTTTTTTCCCTTATCATTGAGGTATCAAATCAAAGGGGGGAATTATATGCTATTAAATAAATTAGGGGATAACCCTATTGATTATCTACCATTTGTTATGGTATTGACTATATGTGTAATTTCTGCATATATAATATATAAGTTAATAAAAAAGCATATATCAAAGAAAGAACACATAATACAATTACTAGAAGAACAAAACAATCTTCTAAAGTCCAAAGAGTAGATATTTTTCTACTCTTTTTTTTGTATACTACTAAATACTAACGATTTAGCAACCTTAGAATTATAGCCAATACAACAGTTGTACCCATACCAAAGCCGATTAAATTATTCATATCATCATCCATAGAGCCAACGAAATCTGTTAGAAGAGCCATAAATCCGTCATTGTCTTTTTCTGTAGATACTAAGTCAAATATTCCATACCCATCTTCCAACGCACTTCTAAGACCATCGGCTGTAAAATCATCATCCTCAATAGTAATATCATTCCCATTAGACGAAGAGCCACCACCAAACGAGCCATTTATATTCACATCTACATCGTGCCTATGTTCGTGGTAATGATGTTGTATACCATTACCATTACCACCACCACTAGACCCATTATCAATTTCGGTTTTACTATTATCTGTTATATAATAATAGTTATAAACATTATTACCAAAATCATCCTTAGACACATCAGTATAATAATACCCATCATTTGTAGTATAATTTCCATCACTTAAATAATTACCCATACTATCTGGAGTATTAGAATTATAATAACTGTTTTGTGGATTTAAAAAATCAATAGCACCAGAATATGTTTTACCACGTTGGTTATTAAGTATTGGATAAACATTTACATTACAACAAGATTTTTCTATTTGTACAAATGTATTACCACCAATATCTCCAAGAGAAATACCCCCTAAATCAATAAAAAGCTCATCACCTAAAATTGCACCCTCAACAAATTCTGCAAACCAAGTAGGTGCAGTATCAGAAACAAAGTTCCATACATCTAAATTCCACGTATAAACATTTTGACCCTGAACACAAGGCAGTTCTATTGAGCCACTAGGGTTAATAAAATCTGACATATCAATAGCACCAGACAAAAAACTATAATCTATACTTAAATCATAATCAAGATATATCTTCCCATTATTTTGAACTAGATAATCACTAGGAGTATAGAAAAAAGTTACATAAAACTGCGAAAGCTCGTTACTATCGTGTACTTCAAAATAAAAATCATCTAAATATATCTCATCGGCATTATATTGTTTACTCTCATCCTTTATAAGTCCGTTAAGACTACCAGTATCAAGGTAGGCTTGTGCGTTTTCCTCACTATCAAATATTTTCATTGAATTATACAATAACCATCCATTAGCTTTATTTAAAACATTGCTACCACTAGAACCCATCCAATTATGCTCTAAGTCTATATATGTGGATATAACATCATCTGTATATGAAAATTCGCCTTTTGAATAGTGAAGTGACTTTACTGTTCTATTTATATCACTGTTTGACAACCTACCGAATGTATAATATTTTGCACCAGTATCATTACTAATTAATTCCCTAGACAAATAAAGCACAACTTCTGTATCGGATGTATAAGTTACGTATGAAAAGTATTCTGAATAATATCTATTACCACTCGAATCTCCACTACTAGAATACATACATAAATGATATTCATTAGCATATGTATTATCTACTGGGAAATTTGCCATATCATAAGCCAAAGGCTGACCAACATAATCAGCCAACACCACTATACTCTGACTTAGCACAAACACTAATATCATTATCAATGTTACTATTTTTTTATTTTTAAGTTTCATATAATTCTCCTTTCATTTATAGTAATAAAGACTAGGTTACCCTAGTCTTTATTTGTACTTCCGTTCACTTCATTTAAGAGCTACTTACGTGCAGTCTTCTTTGCCTTACCAAAGAAAGAAAGTCCCATAAATGCAAGTGAGCCAATAACGACGATTGACAAAATCGGATTCGACATTACAAAATTTGTACCCATAGTAGCAATATCGAAA
>SVED01000024.1 GCA_015057515.1 Lachnospiraceae bacterium | reverse complement strand
TAGTAAGACCCCTTGAAGACTACAAGGTTGATAGGTTAGGAGTGTAAGTGTGGTAACACATTCAGCTGACTAATACTAATAGGTCGAGGGCTTATCCTTAGAGGTTTCTAGAAAGTAAACGGAAAAAACTATTGATTATTTGTAAAAAGGATGATATAATCTCATCTGTGTGAAGTTCTGAAGGTACATGAGAGTATCTTAAGCGATTTGGCCCGGTGGCTCAGCTGGTTAGAGCGCCGCCCTGTCACGGCGGAGGTCGAGGGTTCGAACCCCTTCCGGGTCGCTTAAAAATAAACTGGGATCTTAGCTCAGCTGGGAGAGCATCTGCCTTACAAGCAGAGGGTCACAGGTTCGAGCCCTGTAGGTCCCATTCAATTAAATATGCCGATGTGGCTCAATTGGCAGAGCAGCTGACTTGTAATCAGCAGGTTATCGGTTCGATTCCGATCGTCGGCTTTTTTCATCCGAAGGATGATTATGGGTGGATTCCCGAGTGGCCAAAGGGGACAGACTGTAAATCTGCTGCAATTTGCTTCGGTGGTTCGAATCCACCTCCGCCCATTTTTTTAATTTAATAACGCGGGGTGGAGCAGTCTGGAAGCTCGCCGGGCTCATAACCCGAAGGTCACAGGTTCAAATCCTGTCCCCGCTACTATTTACATATGATAATGTGTATGCCCAGATAGCTCAGTTGGTAGAGCAGAGGACTGAAAATCCTCGTGTCACTGGTTCGATTCCGGTTCTGGGCATCTTTTTTTTTTGCTCTAAATTCGTATATTTAAAATCCCTTATTTATTATTAAAATTAAGTATGATAATATAGTATCAAAATAGTACGTTCTTATATGAGGTGATGATATGGATGGATTAAAGGAAGCTTGCATAAAATGCAAGGAAACTATGGATATTTACACAAAGTTCAAGGAAGAGAAGTCAATTATACGAAAAAAATGTGATGATAAAATAAAACTAGAAATGAATGAATTCAAAGCTGAATTGGATGAAATTGCAGAGTGTGCAGATATATTATTGGATAATTTCAGTCATTATGGAGCTTCTATTAGATTTCCAGTTACAGTATCTGGGGAGGATGATGCTGTTGTTATATGTTTCAATCAAGAAAATTATAGTGTAACTAAACTTGATACTAATGAGGTGTTATATAAGTCTGATGAGGATATAACAAATTTCCCTATTTCTGCATATGAATATTTAATTGTCAATAGATATACTATTATAAATAAAACTATGGATATAATAATTTCCTTTCTAAATTCTGAAACTGATGAAATGAACAAGAAGATGTCTAAAGAAACAGAATATTATGATAGGTTATGTGAGCGATTATTTAATGAAGAATAATATATTCAAAAAAGGAACAATTTGTTCCTTTTTTTTCGCACATTTTTGTGTTGTGAACTGTTTATATAATGAAAGGTCTTTCAAATGCGTAATGAGTTAGGGGGTGTAGTAGTGGATACGCAAGAATATGAAGACATAGTAAAAAAATATATTGATACAGTCTATAGGATTGCTATAAGCTACACCAAAACAAAGAATGATGCTGATGACGTAGTGCAACAAACATTTGTAAAGCTACTAACAAAAAAAGGGGATTTTACAGATGAGGAACACATTAAAAGATGGCTGATAAGAGTTTGTGTAAATGAGTGCAACAGTATGTTTTCCTCCTATTGGAGAAAGAATGTTGATTCGCTGGATGAGGTGAACTATGAGCCACAATTCTCCATGAGAGAAAAAAGTGATTTGTACTACGCTATTAAGGAGTTACCAGCTAAATGTAGAGTAGTTATATATCTGTTTTATTATGAGGAATATTCTACAAAAGAAATCGGTGAGATCCTTAAGATAAATGAAGCAACAGTGAGAACCAGACTTACACGTGGTAGAAAATTACTTAGAATTAAGCTGAAGGAGGCGTGGGAAGATGAATAATAATAAAAAATACGTAAAAGATGTTTATGATGAAATTCATGCGCCGGATGCGTTGTTCGGAAAGGTTATGGATATGAAGAATGACATAAAAAAAACAAGTATATTAAGATATGTTGCGGGAGTTGCAGCTACCCTTGGTGTGGCATTTGTGGCATCAAATGGAATATGTTATGCCGCCACAGGAGAAACCTGGGTTGAAAAGGTTAAGGTATATATAGATGGTGAAGAATCAGAGGAAGAAATGACTTATCACAAAGAAGGAGATATGGTTGTTGGAGAAATGGAAATAGAATTAGAGGATGGTTCGACAGCTTATATTGAGTCTGAAACCCCTGATGATGGTAATACTCCAGAAACAACAATTTCTGTAGATAATGGCACAGTAAATTATGATATTGAGGGATGTGCTCCAACAGGAAGACTTATAGAAGAAGATGGAAAAACTATTCTTCTAATAGGAAATCAGAAAATTGATATATCTGAGGATTACGAGGATGGTGAGGCAACAGGCGTTGTAACAATTGATGGTGAAGAATACATATATACTATCTCAGGTGATGAAGAGGGATATGGCGTGTCAGTAGAGGTAAATGAATAAATTTTCATGATAGTATTTCGGAGTAGTTTAATGCTGCTCCGATTTTTTTTGGATAATATATTGACAAGAAAAGTTGTCATATGTATAATAGGTTATGACAAGAAAAGTTGTCAAAAAGAGTATGAAACTTGTCATTGTGATAGCTTTTGTTGTCAATGTGTTATATAAAGAGGTAGATGTAAAATGAAGTATACAGTGAAAAATAGCATCCTAAATTTATTACTATATTGTGCATTTATTGTGTGTTCAACAATTGTTGCGTATATATTTAATTTAATACCATATGCTTCAGCTGGGATAAAAATAGCTTCATTGGCGTTTGTTTTATTTAAAGTTAGCCAATATAAAGAAAAGAAATTAAAATGTCAAGGAGCGTAAAAATATATTTTGGAAAGGAGTTGGTTGTTTGCCGCTTAGAAATCATCTAAAGGAATACAGAGCAAGACTGGGGGTTAATCAACAGGAAATGGGAACATTAGTTGATACATCCAGACAGACTATAAGTCAGATAGAAAGAGGAGATTATTCACCATCGGTAACATTGGCTTTGAAAATTGCAAAGGTTTGTGATGCAAAGGTTGAGGATATATTTGAATACGAGGAGGATTAATTAAATGAGTGAAAAAAAACAGGAAGTTGTTGAAAAGAAAAAGGTCACAAGGAAAAAAGATGACAAAAAGTACTTTGTAAAGTTTATGATATTGTTAGTTATTTCAGCAACAGCAGGGTATGGAATAGGTTTTTTATTTGGGAAATTAAAAAAATCTGGTTTTCATTTTCCTTCTATAACACAGGATATGATGGAAATTATAGCATTATCTATGCCAATAGTATTTTTGTTAATAAATATAGTATTTGCAATAATCTCAATATTAAGTATTTCTAAGGTGAGAAAACAGTTGAGGGCATGGGACGGAGAAGATGAAGAGCTTGCAGATAAAATTGATATGATGCTAGGTTTACCTATTGGATTATCAGGTATAATGTCAATAATAAATATGTTTATGTTTTCGTTCTGTATACATTTGGATATGATTACGGAAACTGGAAAGACTAGTGAGAAAGTATTAATGTTTGCCATAATGGGAGTGTTTATACTATCCTTTGTAGTTATGATGCTGATTCAGAAAAAATGTATTGATTTGACTAAGGATATGAATCCGGAGAAGCAGGGAAGCATATTTGATGTAAAATTCACAGAAAAGTGGGAGGAAAGCTGTGATGAGGCTCAAAAATTGCAGATATATCAGGCTTCATATGGCGCCTTTAGAGCTGTTAATTCCATATGTATAACACTTTGGTTAGTATGTCTCATATTAGATTTGTTCTTTGGTATAGGTATTACACCTGTTATAATGGTGACTATAATATGGCTTGGAAACAATGTTGGCTATTTGGTGACAGGTTCCAAACTTGAAAAGGCAAAACTTAGTCGGTAATTTAGATTATAAAAAAATGTAGTAAAATGTCGAAATATATTGCATGCATATAGTTGTTGTGCTATAATCGTACGCGTACGGAGTTGGCGCGCAAATATAGTTATTTATGCAGCGATGCCGTTTTTGGGGAATATGGTATCGCTGCTTTTTTATACGTAGTTTTTTGGGGAGGATTTTATGACAAAAGAAGAGTCAAATGTATCAACAAACACAAGACAAAATATTATAAAGACTGGTACTAGGCTGTTTATCGAAAGAGGATACTCTACAATGTCTATTTCCATGATAGCAAAAGAGTTAAATATATCAAAGGGAACAGTTACATTTCATTTTCCAACAAAAGAAGATATTTTAGTTGTACTTGTTGAAAATTTGTGTGCGTATCAGAAAAGATTGACCAACGAAATGGAATCTGCGCAGTTGGAAAAGGTATATGCATATTGTTTGGAATTAGTTGCAACTATGGTTGTTTGCCAGGAGAGTCCTCAAGGAAAAGATTTTATTATTGCTGCATATGTTCATCCAAAAACGCTTGAGATAATGCGAAAAAATGATGCAATACGACTTAGGGTTATTTTCCAAAAATATAATCCTGATTGGAAGGAAAAAGAATTTGCGTTTATTGAGAATATCATATCAGGTATAGAATATGGTGCTTTTATGGGCATAGATGATGAAAATTCACCTTTTGAAGATAGAATAAAATACAATGTAAGTAGTATTTTAAAACTACTTTGTGTTCCTGAAAGTGAAAGACAGGTTGTAATAGAAAAAATTCTAGCTACAGATTATAGACAGGTTGGAAAGTACATTTTGGAGAATTTTACTGATTATATCAGTGTTGAAAACGACATTATTTTAGAAGATAAAAGCATAATATATAAATAAATATTCTAGTGTATTAATTAGGTTTTCTGTATCACTTTGATATAGAAAACCTAATTTTTTTGAGGAATAAGTAAATCTTCTTTTTCTTTTTTCTCAAAGATGTGGTACACTTTCAAATAGTGAGAAAAAATATAGATTGGAGGTTTGACATGTGTGCTTACGTTGAGTTTAAAAATGTTTGTAAAACATATAAAAGTGGAGATGTAAAGGTTGAAGCCTTAAAGGGTGCAACTTTTGAAATTGGCAAAGGCGAAATTTGCATTATTGTAGGCCAGTCAGGTGCTGGAAAAACCACGTTACTTAATATTCTTGGAGGAATGGACAAGCTTACCTTTGGCGATGTTTATCTTGATGGTATAAATGTATCTAATTTTAGTAAAAAGCAATTAGCAACCTATAGACGTCAGGATATAGGTTTTGTGTTTCAATTTTATAATCTTATCCCAAATCTTACAGCTATAGAAAATATTGAGATTGCATCAATGCTTTCAAAGGAACCTTTGAATCCGGAGGAGGTTTTAGAACAGGTAGGGCTTAGGGATAGAAGAAATAATTTCCCGGCACAGCTTTCTGGTGGCGAACAGCAAAGAGTATCTATAGCAAGGGCATTAGCTAAAAATCCTAAACTTCTTCTATGTGATGAACCTACGGGAGCTCTTGATTATGAGACGGGAAAACAAGTTTTAAAGCTTCTACAGGAATGTAGTAGGAAACGAGGTATGACAGTGGTTATTATAACTCATAATACAGCTCTTACTGCTATGGCAGATAGAATTATCAAGGTAAAAAATGGTAGTATTTCTTCGGTGAGGATGAATGAAAATATTGTGCCTGTTGAGAATATTGAGTGGTAGTGGTTGACATAATGCAAAGGCTATGAGGGTGATTAAAATGAACACAGCTTATATAAAAAATATTTTTCGTACAATTAAAAATAGCAAAGGTAGATATTTTGCAATCATGGCTATAATTGCACTTGGTGTTGGATTTTTTTCTGGTATAAAGGTTACAAAACCCGCTATGATTTCTAGTGTCGAAGAGTTTTATGAAGATACTAATTTATATGATTTTAAATTATTGTCTACCTATGGTTTTTCAGACGAAGAGGTCCAACAAATGCTTGCCACCGAAGAGGTGACTAATGCAGAAGGCGGATATTCTATAGATTTTATTCGTGTTGATGAGGAGGGTACAGAGACAGCTTTAAAGGCTATATCTATACCAGAGAAAATAAATACTATCGAGTTAAAAGAAGGTAGATTACCTCAGAGTGACAATGAATGTATTATTGATGCATCAAAGTTAGATACAACACAATTTGATAGTAGTGTTATTGGTACTAAAATTGTGGTGTCAGATTCTAATTCGGGCGATGTGAAGGATATGTTTAAGTATAAAGAGTATACTGTGGTGGGTTTGACCTATTCACCACTTTATATTAGCTTTGAGAGGGGAACAACAAATCTTGGCAATGGTAAACTAAATGGTTTTGTATATATTCCCAAGGATGGGTTTCAATCAGAATATTATACCGAAATGTATGTTACCTGTCAGAATGATTTTGATATATATAGTGATGAATATGAGGATTTTATTGATGACGTTACACCTATAATTGAGGATAAAGCAATTGAAAATGCAACGAAGAGGGTAAAGGAATTACAGTTAGAGATAGAAAAAGAATACAATGCGGCTGTTGAGACAATTGAACAGGAAGTCAATGAGCAGGTGAGAGAAGAATTTTATAATAGTCTTTATGCCAAGGGTTTGGATGATGAAACAATTAAAACTATGTTGGATAACAAAATTATCGTCTATCCCCAGGAAACAGCTGATAGTATGATAAAAGATTTGGTTGATGATATAGAAGTGCCTAAAATGGATAACCCAGAGATTTTTGTGTTAGATAGAAATATTAACACAGGATATATGTGTTATGATAATGATACTAATATAGTTGCCGGTTTAGCGAAGGTTTTTCCTGTGTTTTTCTTTCTTATTGCAGCCTTGGTCTGCTCTACTACTATGACAAGAATGATAGATGATGAGCGTGGTCAGATAGGTACTTTACGAGCAGTTGGTTATACTAATACTGCCATTATATGGAAATACATTGTTTATTCGGGTAGCGCGGCTATTGTCGGGTGCTTATTAGGATTTTTCTTAGGAAGTTTAGCATTTCCCTATGTTATTGGGGAAGCATATATGATGCTGTATGAGTTTGGAAGAAAGGTGGAGTTTTATTTTGATCCATTACTTTTAGTTATAACAATAATAGTATCTCTTATATGCTCTGTAGGAACTACATATTTTGCATGTAAAAATGAACTTCGTTGTATGCCGGCAAAACTTATCAGACCTAAAACACCTGCAGCGGGAAAACGAATTCTTATGGAAAAGATTACACCTCTTTGGAGTAGAATGAAGTTTCTTCACAAAATAACTACCAGAAATGTATTTCGTTTTAAGAAACGAATGATAATGATGGTAATGGGTATTGCGGGATGTACGGCTCTTGTTATGGCGGGATTTGGACTAAAAGATTCAGTGTCAAATATTGCTGAATTTCAATTCGATGAAATTGAAGTATACGATATGGAACTTACATTTTCTGGTTCTATAACAGATGAGGATATAAAAAATGTATCTGATATTTTAGGAGAATATAAAGGTGATATTAGCACTTTGTTAAAGACTACAACAGAATATCATTCCGGTGAGACTGTGAAGTCAGTATACATTTGTGGTGCTTACGAGGAAGATATGAAACCGGTAATGAATTTTAAATTGCTGGACGGGGAGGGTGCATATCCAGATTATGGCCAGGTTATGCTTAGCGATGGTATAGCCGAGACAGCAAAGGTTGAGATAGGAGATAATATTACCTTCTCCAACGGAGACGGAAAAGAAATTACTCTTCAGGTATCCGGTATATATACAAACTATGTATGGCATTATGGATATGTTACGCCTGAAACATATGAGGACTTTTTTAAAGAGACATCTGCTCCTAATACTATGTTTATAACAATATCAGAGGATGCCAGCGCCTATGAGCTTGGTACAGAACTTTCTGAAATAGACAGTGTGCTTAACATATCGGTTGTGGAGGAAGTTAAGAACATGATTGCTAACACCATGAGTATGTTGGATATGGTGGTCTGGCTTGTTATTGGATGTGCAGGTGCTTTGGCGTTTATTGTATTATTTAACCTAAGCAATATTAATATAACTGAGCGAGTGAGAGAGATAGCAACAATTAAGGTATTAGGTTTTTATTCAAAAGAAACAGGGGCTTATGTTTTTAGAGAAAATTTTGTTTTAACAATTATGGGTATAATAGTAGGATTGCCATTGGGAAGATGGCTGGTAAGCTTTATTATATCTCAGATTAAGGTTGATATGTTTGTTATAAAAGAGACATTGTTCCCTATTAGTTATTTGCTTACAGTTTTGTTGGTAATACTCTTTCTTAGGGTTACGGATTGGGCAATGAGAGGTAAAATAGAATCAATAGATATGGCAGAGTCACTAAAGTCTATTGAGTAGTCTATTGTCGGTGTTTTTTCTTGAATATTAAACGTAAAGATAGTATAATATCAGTGTTCGAGTATTTGTTTTGCGATGATATTCATATAGAATATATATTGACGGAGGAAGATAATATGGCACTTCATATGGTAAAAAAAGTACCTGACCCACAGGAAATAAAAGACTCATTTCCAATGGAAAAGCAGCTGGTTGATATTAAGGCAGAAAGAGACTTAGAAATAAAAAAGATTTTTACCGGTGAGTCGGATAAATTTATTGCAATTATCGGACCATGTTCAGCTGATTATGAGGAGTCAGTTTTAGACTATCTTAATAGACTTGCAAGGGTTCAGGATAAAATCAAGGATAAGGTTTTTATTATTCCTAGAATATACACTAATAAGCCAAGAACAAATGGTTCAGGATACAAGGGTATGTTGCATCAACCAAACCCAGAAGATAAGCCTGATTTCATTGAAGGTGTTAAAGCTATCAGAAAGATGCACATAAGAGCCATAAAGGAGACTGGCCTTACAGCAGCAGACGAGATGCTTTATACTGATAACTGGCCATATTTGGAGGATATTTTATCCTATGTTGCTATTGGTGCCCGTAGTGTTGAGAATCAGGCTCACAGACTTACTGCAAGTGGTATGGATGTTCCTGTTGGCATGAAGAATCCAACCAGTGGTGATTACAATGTTATGCTCAATTCCTGTGTTGCCGCACAGTCAAAGCATACATTCCTTTTTTCAGGCTATGAGACAAAGACAGACGGTAACCCGCTTGCTCACTGTATATTGAGAGGTTCTCTTAACAAGAGTGGACAGTCTATTGCAAACTATCACTATGAGGATTTAAGACTCCTCTTTGATATGTATCAGAAATTTAATCTTGTGAATCCTGCTTGTATAGTTGATGCTAATCACAACAATTCAGGTAAAAAATGGGACGAGCAGCCTCGTATAGTAAATGAGATTCTTCACTGTAGAAGACATTCAGATGATATAAAGAGTCTTGTTAAGGGCGTAATGGTAGAAAGTTATATTGAAGATGGTAATCAGCCAATTGGTGGAGGCTGTTATGGTAAATCAATTACCGATCCATGTCTTGGATGGGAAAAAACTGAGAAGCTTCTTTTGGATATGGCAGAGCAACTTTAAACAAATTGCAGTTTTTAGAATAAGAAGCTGCGATATTATATGTACATAGGAGGATAAGGATGAACATATTTAGTATTTTGGTACCGAAGCAGATGCTTACATATCTAAATGCTAATGATTCATTGGATAGTGCTGTTGAGTTTCTCTTAAATAGTGGATATTCGGCAGTACCTGTCATTGACAATGAAGGTTTATATATTGGTATTGTAAGTGAGGGGGATTTTCTTCGCTTAATAATGGAAACTGGTATAGACAACCTGAAAAACTATAAAGTGTCTGACTTAGTTAAAATTGATAAGGATGGAGCGGTTTTAAATACCGTGAGCCGTGATGAAGTATATGAAAAGATACTAGATAGGAACTTTTTGGCAGTAATTGATGATAGAGGATGCTTTGTGGGTATTATAACTCGAAAGAGTGTAATTATGAGCTTAAATAAGAATTAAAAGAAAAAGGGGCTTTTGCATATCTTTTATGCAACAACCCCTTTTGTTTAAGATGAGGTAAGTATGAGAAAATATGATTATGTGATATTTGATTTGGATGGAACCATCACGGAGCCTGCGGAAGGCATAACAAATGCAATAATATATGCACTTAAAAAATATAATATTCAGGTAGATGACAGAAGTAGTTTATTTAAGTTTATAGGCCCCCCTCTTAGAGATTCTTTCAAAGAATTTTATGGGTTTTCACAGGAAAGGGCTGAGGAAGCTGTATCTTTTTATCGTGAATACTATAAAGATAGAGGCCTCATTGAAAATGAACTTATGCCTGGTATAAAGCATTGCTTAGAACTGTTAAATAAAGCTGGATGTAAGTTGTGTGTGGCAACCTCAAAACCAGAGGAATATGCTATTAAGATTTTAGATAATTTGCAGGTGTTGAATTTTTTTGATACTGTTGCTGGTGCAAGCTTAGATGGAAGTAGAGATAAAAAAGAGTTGGTAATGAAATATCTTTTTGAGAGATTGAAAGAAAAATATGAAGGCTTTTGTGTAGATAAGGCTGTTATGGTGGGAGACAGGCACTTTGATATATATGGAGCAAATTATTTTAAAATGGAAAGCATAGGTGTCACTTTTGGGTATGGTAGTAAAGACGAGCTAACAGAAGCTGGGGCGACTGTAGTTCTAGATAGTAGCCAAGATATAGAAAAATATATTCTTCAAAATATATAGGAGGATGTATATGGAATTTGAAGTCGGTCAGGTAATTAAATTAAAAAAAGCTCATCCTTGCGGAGGAAACAGTTGGGAAATCCAAAGAATTGGGATGGATTTTAGAATAAAATGCAATTCTTGTCAACATTCTATGATGGTGCCTAGAAAAATAGTAGAAAAGAATTTTAGAGGATTTATATAATTTTTTGTAAATTTTTCGGACTATATTGATAAATACTACGTATATTTCTGTTTTTTTATAAAGAAAAGCCTTGTTAAAATTGACAAAAAATGGGTAAGCTTAACTGTAAGAAACACCGAAATTGCTTTAATAGGTGAAAAAATACTTACCTTTGTGAAAAATATTTGCTAGAATCAAATTTAGCAGGCGTTGTTTTTTTATAAAATGGGAGGCAGAGATGTTTGATATAGGAGATTATATTGTATATGGCCAAAATGGAATATGCCAAGTAGTCGATATAACTCATCCTGAGATTTCAGGTGCAGATAATAGCAGACTTTATTATGTGCTTATTCCTGAGAAGACAAGAGAAAGTAGATTGTTTTGTCCTGCAGACAATGACAAGATTATACTTCGCAAGGTTGTTACCGCTGATGAAGCCAGAAGTATACTTGATGATGCAAAAAAGCTGGAACCTATGAGTATTACAAATGATCGTTTGAGGGATGATAATTACAGACAGGTTCTTAAAAATGGCGATCTTAGACTGTGGGTACAGTTTATAAAGGCTTTGATGCTTCGCAAGAAAGAAAGAGAGGATAGCGGTAAGAAAATCACATCTACAGATGAGAGATATCTAAAAATTGCAGAAGAGGGATTGTGTAGTGAACTTGCCATTGCTATGGGAGAGGACAAGAATGAGATTAAACAGTACATTCTTGCGGTATGTGCTTAGTTGATTTTGTTTTATTAGTTTGAATATTTACTAAAAGAGGAACATCTGATTTTAACAGATGTTCCTCTTTTTTGTATGCGCAATGATGGGAGCGTAAATAATAAAAGTACATTGAAGGTGTATAAAAGGTACATTGCCGATGGATTTAAATTTTTAATGAAAAATGTATAATTTAAGAAAATATGTTGTTAGGTGGTACTGGGACAGTGAGCAGGATAACATCGGAGAAGATGGAAAGAGCACTTAGATTAAAAGACCTGAGGGAAAATATGAATTTCACTCAGGAAGAGTTTGCTAACAAATTAAATATTTCCCTGTCGGCATACAAAAAGATTGAGGGTGCAGAAAACAATATTTCCGTGAATATTCTGGGTCGACTAAGAAACGAAATGAACATTTCTGCGGATTATGTTTTGTTTGGTGAGAATAAAGATTTGGATAATGCCTGGTACAGTGTGCAAAATTGTACAGAAAAAGATAAATTGATTCTGTATGGTAAGTTAATGTTGCACTTTTTAAAAACAACCTGTTCAGATGAAGAAATCCTTGAAAGGGAAGCGAAGGATATAATACAAAAGATAATGGAAACAAAATAAATATGACAAGAAATATACTTATAATTGAAGATAGAAAACCACACATGGAAGCCCTGTGTCATATATTGAATGGGTTTTCTGAAGTGAGGATATTTAAAGCATATAATGTAGATGAGGCATATTATATGCTTTCTTCACATCATATACATTTATTTTTGGTTGATATTATCCTTGATACAAAAAGCAGCAGCGGAGATGTATCAGGATTGGAAATAGTTCAAAAAATCAGAGAAAATCATATATATAAGTTCACACCAGTTGTCTTTATTACATCATTGGAAGATCCTAAAATCATTGCATATTCTCAATTACATTGCTTTAGTTATATAGAAAAACCTTTTAACGAGGCAGAAGTGAGAGCAATTGTGAAAGAAGCTCTGGAATTTCCTATTGTGGAGGATTCCAAGAAAAAGATATATTTTAGAAAAGAGGGGATAGTTTTTTCTATACCACGAGAGGAAATAAAATATATAGAATGCATGGACAAAAAAATGATAGTTGTAACAGAAAGAGATAGACTGGTTTTGGCCAGAAAAAAATTGCAGGATATGCTTTTGAAATTAGATTCAAAGGAATTTCTCAGGTGCAATCGAAACGTTATAATTAACAAAAAACATATTGATTATATAGACTACCCTAACAAGTATATTAAGATACGTGGTGAGAAAACTAAAATAGAAATTGGTCGTAAAATAATTAAACAGTTTAAGGAAAATATGAAAAATGATTAGTCTACTTATTTGTTTTTTTGAAAGTATTGTGGCTCTTTTATGCATACATATGGTTTTTGCTAAGCAGATTAAAAAAACATACAAGGAAATTATATATATTTTTGCATATTGTCTGACGTGCATGGTGGCTTCTCACACAGCTGTACAAAATGGACTTGTTTTGGTAATTTTGATTTGGTCTTTCCTTTGGTCAAAGAATATTTTTAGGGAAAGCTGGCTAAATACAATTTTAAAAACCATAATTGGCATGATTGCAGTTGGAGTATCAGAAGCCATAACTATGTTTGCGTTAAATCCTGTAATAAAGAATATAGTTAATGTACATAGCAAAATGCTCTTTATGAGTTTTTCATGTGGGGTGTTCGTGCTGATTTTATACTGTGTCAGTCTAAACAGGAAGAGTGGCAAGGATAGCATTATAATAAATAAAAATATAGCGATACTTACCACTATTGCTTTTTCGTTTTTACTATATATCAAACTTGAATATGAAAATTCCAGAAAAATCAGTATGATATACGTATTCTTTTTTGTGATACTGGCTTTAACATTTGTTGGTATTATAATTGAAGAAAGAAAAAATATGGAGCTGGAAAAAATCAATATTAAAAATCAGTTGCAAGAGATTTATGGGCAGGCATATGAGGAATTGCTGCAACTTGTTAGAAGACGTCAACATGATTACAACAATCAATTAACGGCAGTATATAGTATGCATATATCGGCAACCACTTTGGATGAGCTAATTTGTATGCAAAAAGAATATATGTCTTTGTTGGAGAAAGATAAGGAATATGACAGTATGCTTACAAACTGTAACAATCCCATTATAAGTGGATATTTGTATAGTGTCAGTTCTAAACTACAGGAGAAGGGTATCAAAATTGATATAAAGGTAAGAGTTGTTTCTTCGGAGATTGATACAAAGACAAAAGATATTGTGGAAATACTGGGGATTTTAATCACAAATGCGACAGAACAGGTAGAATATGAAAAAGAAAAATGTATAGATGTACACATTATTGAAGGAAAAAACATTGTGATTGAGGTGTTAAATAAGGCTAAATATTGTTCGGCAGAAGATATTGAGAAAATGTTTAGCATGAATTACAGTACGAAGGGTGATAATCGAGGTATAGGTCTTCCCGTTTTGAAAGAAATAGTAGGTAAGTACAATGGTGAAGTTGTGGTAGAGAACAAAGATATTGATGAAAATAATTGGATTAGCTTTACTGTAAGCATATAAAAAAGAAGTTGTCTAAGTATTACTTAAACAACTTCCTTTTTTTATTTACTCATCCTCTTTTTGAGGAAACTCAGGTTCACCAAAGAACCAAAAACTGACTATGTTGTCAGGAATTAGTGAACCGAAAATTGATAAGAAAAAGTTCATGTTCCATACCTCCTTATTTTATTTGCTATATATAATTGTCCTATGTGTAGAACTAATAGCCAAAAACCTATATTTGTGCATGTGCTTGTTGGAAATAGGCAAAGTAAAATAACATATAAAGTTATAGAATAAACAGTTTTTTGTTTGGCTTTCTTTTTCATATCACTCTCAAGTGGTGGACGAGTTTTTGCTTGTACAGGCGACAGTATATATCCGAATACAGTCATGAGAAGTGAGATTATAATCATTACATAGAACGGAATAAAAATGGTGATTCCCAAAAGAATACCTGACGAAAGAATAAGGAAACTGACAAAAAAACAGCCTATGTATGTGCGACAATGCAATCCTCCACTAGAGGTGCGATATAGCATTAAAAAGAATAATGCCACAAAGAATTCATAAGAAAGGTTTAGAAAATAAAATATAATAGAAAAAATGATGATTTTACTCAGCTCGGATGCAATGCCCTTGAGAAAGAATATAATTACTCTTTTCTCATAGTTAGTCAGTTTCCTATTGCTATCGTTGTAAAATACAGTTTTTTTCATAAAATCACCCTTTTTTTAGGGGATTGTATAATGAAAATGCGCAAAAATTTTAAAAATGGAGCCAATGGTGTTAAAAATGGAGTAAAGTTGCATTTTTTTTAAAATCAAGGGCAAAAAGTGCAGTTAACTTGGGTAAAATGAGCACTTGGCTCCTTTTTTAAGGACTAAAGAGTACACATTAGCTGTTTTTTGCATATTCTATATAAAAACTGATTTGGGCAAAAAAGAATGGCAATTAAAATAATGATTGATGCAGGTCATGGTGGATATGATAATGGTGCTAGCTATGAGGGACGAAGAGAAAAGGATGATGTGTTGAGATTAGCATTTGAAGTTGGCGGAATATTAGAAGGTATGGGTTATGATGTAGAATATACAAGAGTAAATGACGTATATGAGTCACCGGTACAAAAAGCTCGAGAGGGTAATAACAGTGGAGCAGATTTTTTTGTTTCCCTTCATAGAAATTCTTCGGCTAATCCTAACCAATACAATGGTGTGGAAACCTTAATATATGATGACTCGGGAATTAAAGCAGATATGGCGGAAAATATAAATAGGAAATTGACAGAGGTAGGATATAGGGATGCCGGCGTAGAAATTCGTCCTAACCTGGCAGTTTTAAGAAGAACCAGAATGCCAGCAATATTGGTGGAGGCGGGCTTTATAAACAGCGACGTAGACAATGAGCTGTTTGATAACAAGTTCACTGAAACAGCACAAGCTATCGCTGATGGAATAGATGAGACAATAAAAATGTCGGGATTAACAGCTCAGGTATTTGCAATGGATGATACATTTGATGATGAAGAAACTTATTACAACGAAGATATGTATGATGAAAAAGAAC
Source organism: Lachnospiraceae bacterium (assembly GCA_015057515.1). Lineage (GTDB taxonomy): Bacteria > Bacillota > Clostridia > Lachnospirales > Lachnospiraceae > Coprococcus_C. The sequence continues at coordinate 10,878 of SVED01000024.1, read as the reverse complement.
CTAGTGAAGAGGAAGGATATCAGATACTTACCGGAATTTTTAGAAGTTTGCCATCGGCACAATATAGTTTGAACAGTATGGAAAATATGGGATATTATACAGCTATATATGAGGAAGATGGATTGTATCAGGTTAGAGTGGGTATGTATAAGGATATAGAGGAGGCTTTGATTGCGCAAAAGCAGTTGAGGGATAAAGGAATTGAAACTCTTATAGTTAGAGCAGAAGATTAAAAAATATGTTGACAAGGCTAAACGCCTATGATAATATATCTCTCGATGAACTGCCGTAGACAGTAGGTACCGTAAGGTGTAAGGAAAAAACGCCTACCGAGGAAGAATCGTAGAATCATTGATTTTGACGTTTTTGACTCTCATGCTACGTGCGTGGGAGTTTTTTCTTTCGCAATTCATTGCAGTTTCATTAATATTATAAGGAGGTGCATGATTTTGGCAAAGGTAGAATTAAAGCAGCCTATCGTTGAAGAGATTAAGGGACAGATTGAAGATGCAAAGGCAGTAGTATTAGTTGATTACCGTGGCCTTACTGTTGAGCAGGATACTAGACTTCGTAAGATGCTCAGAGAAGAAGGTGTATTTTATAAGGTATACAAGAATACTATGGTAAGATTTGCAGTAGATGGAACAGAATTCGATTCACTTAAGGCAAATCTTGAAGAGCCAACTGCAGTTGTTATTTCAAAGACAGATGCAACTGCACCAGCAAGACTTATTGCTAAGTTTGCAAAGGAAGCTCCAAAGCTTGAGATGAAAGCAGGCGTTGTTGAGGGTTCATACTATGACGCTGATGGAATCAAAGCGATTGCAGCTGTACCATCAAGAGACGAGCTTATTTCCAAGTTCCTTGGAAGTATCCAGTCACCTATCGCAAACTTTGCACGTGTTATTAAGCAGATTGCTGAAGCAAAGGAAGCTTAATTATTGAAAACTATTAGATTATATTTTTAGAAAAATGGAGGATTATTAAAATGACAACTCAGGAAATTATTGAAGTTATCAAAGGTTTATCAGTTTTAGAGTTAAACGAGCTTGTTAAGGCTTGTGAGGAGGAGTTTGGTGTATCAGCAGCAGCAGGTGTTGTAGTTGCAGCAGCAGCTGGAGACGCAGCAGGCGCAGCAGATGAGAAGGATTCATTTGATGTTGAGCTTACTGAGGTTGGCGATAACAAGGTTAAGGTTATCAAGGTTGTACGTGAGGTTACTGGTCTTGGACTTAAGGAAGCTAAGGACGTTGTTGACGGAGCTCCTAAGGTTATCAAGGAAGGCGCTACTAAGGAAGAGGCTGAGGATATCAAGGCTAAGATCGAAGCTGAGGGTGCTAAGGTTACTCTTAAGTAATTATCCTTATTACACACATACAGAGTGTGTCGCAAGAGTTGTTCTTTTGCGACCACTCTTTTTTTAAAAAATCTATAATAGTTCTATTTATATCTAAATTAATTATATTTCAATTTTTTCAAAATATCTGGTTGACACCATTTTCCTCTTGTGATAGTATATTAAAATGTCATTATTATGGCTATGTATGCCATAATTTCAAGTTGATAACAAAAATCAAATAAATTCAAGGGGTGAATGCGTCGATGAAAAAGTACAGAATGCGTCCTGTAAATTCGGGAAGAGGAATGCGAATGAGTTTTTCAACTGAAAAAGAAGTTTTGGATATGCCAAACCTTATTGAAGTTCAGAAAGATTCATACAAGTGGTTCTTAGACGAAGGCTTAAGAGAAGTCTTCAGAGATATTTCTCCGGTAACCGATTATACTGGACAGTTGAGTTTGGAATTCGTTGATTTCCAGCTGTGTGAAGACGACAAGAAGTATACTATCGAAGAGTGTAAAGAAAGAGATGCTACATATGCAGCTCCACTTAAGGTAAACGTACATCTTCGTAATAACGAGACTGGTGAGATTGCACAGCATGACATATTTATGGGAGATCTTCCTCTTATGACTGATACTGGTACCTTTGTAATTAACGGTGCTGAACGAGTTATCGTAAGCCAGTTAGTTCGTTCCCCAGGTATCTATTACGCTATTGGTCATGATAAGATTGGTAAGACTCTTTATTCTTCAACAGTTATACCTAATCGTGGTGCATGGTTAGAGTATGAGACAGACTCAAACGACGTATTTTACGTACGTGTTGATAGAACAAGAAAGGTTCCTGTAACAGTGTTAATCAGAACACTTGGTATAGGTACAAACCAGGAGATTATAGATCTTTTTGGTGATGAACCAAAGATTATGGCCAGCTTAGCAAAGGATCCATCCACAAACTATGAGGAAGGTATCATTGAGCTTTACAAGAAAATTAGACCAGGAGAGCCAGAGGTTGTTGAAAATGCAGAAAGTCTTATCAACAGCATGTTTTTTGATGCAAGAAGATATGATCTTGCGAAGGTAGGTAGATACAAGTTCAATAAGAAGTTGGCTCTTAAAAATAGAATTGCCAACCAGGTACTTGCTGAGGACGTAACAGATCCAAGTACTGGCGAGGTTATTTTTGCCGCGGGCGCAACCTTAAGCCGAGATGATGCAAAGGCTATACAGGATGCGGCTGTGCCATTTGTATGGATTCAGGCAGAGGAAAGAAATGTTAAAGTTCTTTCCAATATGGTTGTTGACTTATCTGAGTATGTTGGCTTTGACCCATCTGAGATAGGTATAATGGAAGATGTATATTACCCAGTACTTGAAAAACTCCTTGAGGAGTATGATGACGAAGAAGAATTAAAGAGTGCTATTGCAGCGTCTATTAATGAGCTTGTGCCTAAGCACATAACCAAGGAAGATATTTTAGCATCAATTAACTACAATATGCACCTTGAATATAATATTGGTACATCTGATGATATTGACCACTTAGGAAACAGACGTATCAGAGCGGTAGGTGAGTTGCTTCAGAACCAGTACAGAATTGGTTTATCAAGACTTGAAAGAGTTGTTCGTGAGAGAATGACAACTCAGGTTATTGACACAATTACCCCACAGTCACTTATCAACATTAAGCCTGTAACTGCAGCTGTGAAGGAGTTCTTTGGTAGTTCACAGTTATCACAGTTTATGGACCAGAACAACCCACTTTCAGAGCTTACTCATAAGAGACGTTTATCAGCTCTTGGACCTGGTGGTTTGTCAAGAGATCGTGCCGGATTTGAGGTTCGAGACGTTCACTATACACACTATGGTAGAATGTGTCCTATCGAGACCCCTGAAGGTCCAAACATCGGTCTTATCAACTCACTTGCAACATATGCACGTATTAACGAGTATGGTTTTGTTGAGGCACCATACAGAAAGATAGATAAGAAGGATCCTGAGAACCCAGTAGTTACTGATGAGGTGGTTTACCTCACAGCTGACGAGGAAGATAATTATATAGTTGCTCAGGCAAATGAGCCACTTGACAAGGATGGACATTTTGTAAAGAACAACGTTTCAGGTCGTTACAAAGAGGAAACTTCAGAGTTCCCTAAGAACACAATTGACCTTATGGACGTTTCTCCTAAGATGGTATTTTCTGTTGCAACATCAATGATTCCTTTCCTTGAAAACGATGATGCTAACCGTGCTCTCATGGGTTCAAACATGCAGCGTCAGGCAGTGCCACTTTTAAAGACTGAAGCACCTGTAGTTGGTACAGGTATGGAAGCAAAGGCTGCTGTTGATTCTGGCGTTTGCGTTGTTGCAAAACGTGATGGTGTTGTTGAAGTATCATCAAGTGAAAAGATTATTGTTAAGTGCGACGATGGTACAAAGGATGAGTACCATATAATCAAGTTTGCTAGAAGTAACCAGGGTAACTGTATGAACCAGAGACCAATCGTAAAGAAGGGCGATAAGGTTAAGGCTGGTATGGTAATCGCTGACGGTGCATCAACTGCAGGTGGTGAGATTGCTCTTGGTAAGAACCCTCTCATTGGTTTCATGACTTGGGAAGGTTACAACTACGAGGATGCGGTTCTTCTTTCAGAGAGACTTGTACAGGAAGATGTTTATACATCAGTTCATATAGAAGAGTACGAGATTGAAGCTAGAGATACAAAGCTTGGACCAGAAGAGATTACAAAGGATCTTGCAGGTCTTGCTCCAGAAGCCCTCAAGGATCTGGACGAAAATGGTATTATTCGTATCGGTGCTGAGGTTCGTGCCGGTGATATTCTTGTTGGTAAGGTAACTCCAAAGGGAGAGACTGAACTTACAGCAGAAGAAAGACTTCTTAGAGCAATCTTTGGTGAGAAGGCAAGAGAAGTTAGAGATACATCACTTCGTGTACCACATGGTGCATATGGTGTTATCATGGATACAAAGGTATTTACAAGGGAGAACGGTGATGAGCTTCCTCCTGGAGTAAATAAAACAGTTAGAGTATATATCGCTCAGAAGAGAAAGATATCTGTTGGTGACAAGATGGCTGGTCGTCACGGTAACAAGGGTGTTATCTCACGTATTCTTCCAGTTGAGGATATGCCATTCCTTCCAAACGGTAGACCACTTGATATCGTGCTTAACCCATTGGGCGTTCCATCACGTATGAACATTGGACAGGTACTTGAAGTTCACCTTGGTCTTGCGTCTAAGGCACTTGGTTTCAACGTATCAACTCCAGTATTCGATGGTGCTAACGAGTTTGATATTATGGATGCTCTCGAGATGGCTAACGATTACGTTAACGAAGATTGGGAGACATTCTATGAGAAATACAAAAAAGATACAGAGAAGGATGTTATGGATTATCTCTACGAAAATAGAGACCATAGAGCTGAGTGGAAGGGTGTGCCTATAAATCGTACTGGTAAGGTAAGACTTCGTGACGGTAGAACAGGAGAAGAATTTGATTCACCTGTAACAATAGGTTTCATGCACTACCTTAAGCTTCACCATCTTGTTGATGACAAGATTCATGCTCGTTCAACTGGTCCTTACTCACTTGTAACTCAGCAGCCACTTGGTGGTAAAGCACAGTTTGGTGGTCAGAGATTTGGTGAGATGGAAGTTTGGGCTCTTGAGGCATATGGTGCTTCATATACTCTTCAGGAGATTCTTACAGTTAAGTCAGATGATGTTGTAGGACGTGTTAAGACTTACGAAGCAATCATCAAGGGAGACAATATTCCTGAGCCAGGTATTCCTGAGTCATTCAAGGTACTTCTTAAGGAGTTCCAGTCACTTGCTCTTGATGTAAGAGTATTGAAGGATGACCAGACTGAGGTTGAATTAGGTGAAACTGTAGATTATGGTGATGATTCTATCAGAGCCGTTATCGAGGGTGACAGAAGAGATTTTGATGAAGATCTTGAGTCGCACGGATACAGTGGAATCGATGAGAACGACGAACTTACATCACTTTCAGATGATTACGATGATTATGATGTAGATGATAGTGAAGATTTTTAATGAAAGGAGATATGTAAGATGTCAGCTATAAACAATGAAACAGTTCAAGAGCAGCCGATGTATTTTGATGCCATCAAAATCGGACTTGCATCTCCTGAAAAAATAAGAAAATGGTCAAAGGGCGAGGTTAAAAAGCCTGAGACAATAAACTATAGAACACTTAAGCCAGAAAAGGATGGTCTTTTCTGTGAGAGAATCTTTGGACCAAGCAAGGACTGGGAGTGTCATTGTGGTAAGTACAAGAAGATTCGTTATAAGGGTGTAATCTGTGACAGATGTGGTGTTGAGGTTACAAAGGCAAGTGTTAGACGTGAGCGTATGGGTCACATTGAGCTTGCTGCACCTGTATCACATATTTGGTATTTCAAGGGTATTCCTAGTCGTATGGGTCTTATTCTTGATATATCACCAAGAATCCTTGAAAAAGTATTATATTTTGCATCATACATTGTCCTTGATCCAGGTGAGACAACTTTGCAGTATAAGGAAGTGTTAAATGAGCAGGAGTTCAGAAAGGCTGAGGAAGACTTTGGCAATAAGTTCCGTGTAGGAATGGGTGCTGAGGCTATTAAAGAGCTTCTTCAGAATATTGACTTAGAGACTGAAGCAAAGGAACTTAGAGCTGAGTTAGAGGATTCTTCAGGACAGAAGCGTGCAAGAATTATCAAGCGTCTTGAGGTTGTAGAGGCGTTTAGAAACTCAGACAACAAGCCAGAGTGGATGATTCTTGATGTAGTACCTGTTATTCCACCGGACATAAGACCTATGGTTCAGCTTGATGGTGGTAGATTTGCTACTTCAGATTTAAATGATTTATACAGAAGAATTATCAACCGTAACAACCGTCTCAAGAGACTTCTTGAGCTTGGTGCACCTGATATCATTGTTCGTAACGAGAAAAGAATGCTTCAGGAAGCAGTTGATGCGTTGATAGACAACGGTAGAAGAGGACGTGCAGTTACAGGCCCTGGTAACAGAGCTCTTAAGTCTCTTTCAGATATGCTTAAGGGTAAGCAGGGACGTTTCCGTCAGAACCTTCTTGGTAAGCGTGTTGACTATTCAGGACGTTCAGTTATCGTTGTTGGACCTGAGTTAAAGATTTACCAGTGTGGTCTTCCTAAGGAAATGGCTATAGAGCTTTTCAAGCCATTTGTTATGAAGGAGTTAAGCGCACAGGGTAAGGCTCAGAACGTTAAGCAGGCAAAGAAGATGATAGAAAAGTTAGAGCCACAGGTTTGGGATGTTCTCGAGGAAGTAATTAAAGAGCATCCAGTTATGTTGAACCGTGCTCCTACTCTTCATAGACTTGGTATTCAGGCTTTCGAGCCAATACTTGTAGAAGGTAAGGCTATAAAGCTTCACCCACTTGTATGTACAGCATATAATGCAGACTTTGATGGTGACCAGATGGCGGTACATCTTCCTCTTTCTGTAGAAGCGCAGTCAGAGTGTAGATTCCTTCTTCTTTCACCAAACAACTTGCTTAAACCATCTGATGGTGGACCTGTTGCTGTTCCTTCACAGGATATGGTACTTGGTATTTACTATCTTACAATGGAAAAGTATGCACAGCTTTCACCAGAGGAAGAAGAAACCGCGGTAGTTGTTAAGGAATATTTGGCAGAGGATGAAGCTGCAAACATCGCTGCAGTAATTTCTGATTGTGAGGCTGGTAAGGTTAGACTTTCAGATGTAGTTAAAGTAAAAGTAACTGCAAAGATGTCAAAGGACAAGAAGGAAGTATTCTTTAAAGATATTCTTTCACCTGTTAGAAACTTCATGTGTCCTGTATTTAAGAGTACAAACCTTGCTATGCTTGCGTACGAGAATGGCGAGATTACATTACACCAGAAGATAAAGGTTGGTGTTGAGACAACTACTCCAGATGGAGAGGTTGTATCAGATGTTGTGGAAAGTACACTGGGTAGACTTATTTTCAACGAAATCATTCCACAGGATCTTGGTTTTGTTGATAGAACTATCAGAGAGAATCTCTTAAAACCAGAAGTTAATTTCCACGTTGGAAAGAAGCAGTTAAAGCAGATACTTGATAAGTGTATTAATACTCATGGTGCTACAAAGACAGCTGAGGTACTTGATGACATTAAGTCTATGGGTTACAAGTTCTCAACTAGAGGCGCTATTACAGTATCTGTATCAGATATGACAGTACCTGCTGCTAAGAAGGGTATTCTTGAGAATGCGCAGAAGACAGTTGATGACATCACAAAACTTTTCGGTAGAGGTCTTATGACTGAAGAAGAGAGATACAAAGCTACTGTAGCAGTTTGGGAAGAGGCAGATAAGAAGCTTACTAAGGCACTTCTTGATGGACTTGATAAGTATAATAACATTTATATGATGGCAGACTCTGGTGCGAGAGGTTCTGACCAGCAGATTAAGCAGCTTGCTGGTATGCGTGGTCTTATGGCTGATACATCAGGACGTACTATCGAACTTCCAATCAAGTCTAACTTCCGTGAGGGTCTTGACGTACTTGAGTACTTTATCTCAGCTCATGGTGCTCGTAAGGGTCTTTCCGATACAGCACTTCGTACAGCAGACTCAGGTTACCTTACACGTCGTCTTGTTGATGTATCACAGGATCTCATTATCAGAGAAGTTGACTGTTGTGAGGAAATGGACGAGAAGCCAGGTATGTATGTTGAAGCATTTATGGAAGGTAACGAGGTTATCGAAAGCTTCAAGGACAGAATTACTGGTCGTTATGTTGCAGAGAGCATTTTTGATGCAGATGGCAATATGATTGTTAAGAAGAATCATATGATTACTCCTAAGAGAGCTGAAAATATCTTAAAGAATGGTGTAGACGAAAAGGGTGTACCATTCCATGAGGAAGGTTCTTCAAAGATAAGAAGAGACGCTAAGATTAAGATTAGAACAATTCTTACTTGTAAGTCACATTTAGGTGTTTGTGCTAAGTGTTATGGTGCGAACATGGCTACTGGTCAGGCTGTTCAGGTTGGTGAGGCAGTTGGTATTATAGCAGCTCAGTCAATCGGTGAGCCTGGTACACAGCTTACAATGAGAACATTCCATACTGGTGGTGTTGCCGGTGGAGATATTACACAGGGTCTTCCTAGAGTCGAAGAATTATTTGAGGCTAGAAAGCCAAAGGGACTTGCAATTATTGCTGAGTTCGGTGGCGAGGTTCAAATAAGAGATACTAAGAAGAAGAGAGAAGTTGTTATCACTGATAAGGAAACTGGTGAGACAAAGGCATATCTTATACCATATGGTTCAAGAATCAAGGTTCAGGATGGACAAATGCTTGAAGCTGGTGATGAACTTACAGAAGGTTCAGTAAATCCTCATGATATCCTTAAGATTAAGGGTGTTCGTGCGGTACAGGATTACATGATTCGTGAGGTTCAGCGAGTATATCGTCTCCAGGGTGTTGAGATTAACGATAAGCACATCGAGGTTATCGTTAGACAGATGCTCAAGAAGATAAAGATAGACAAGAGTGGAGATACAGATTATCTTCCTGGAATTCTTGTTGATGCTCTTGATTTCGATGAGATTAACGAGATGTTAGTAGAAGAGGGCAAGGCACCAGCAGAAGGTACACAGGTAATGCTTGGTATTACAAAGGCATCTCTTGCAACTAACTCCTTCCTATCAGCTGCATCCTTCCAGGAGACTACAAAGGTTCTTACTGAAGCAGCAATTAAGGGTAAGGTTGATCCACTTATTGGACTTAAGGAGAACGTACTCATTGGTAAGTTAATTCCAGCTGGTACAGGTATGAAGAGATATCGTTCAGTTAAGCTTGATTCTGGTGAAGAAATTGTTGAGACATTAGATGACTCAGTTGAGACAGAAATGGTTATTTCAACAGAAGAAATGTCAGAAGAAGTAACTGAATAATACTTGATATAATATAAAGAGAGCACAGAGATAGCATCAAAGTGCTCTTTTTGTGTGATTATTTCTACAAAAAAGAAAGAAAACAATATATTTGTGTTGACATTCTAAAAACTAAATAATATAATACAAAAGTGTGCGTAAATTGTGTGTTTTCAAGGAAAACATGATTATGACATGCAGAAAAAGTGTATACTTACACGAGAAATATTACAAGAATCGGAGGTGAAAACATGCCAACTTTTAACCAGTTAGTTAGAAAAGGAAGAACTTCATTAGAGAAGAAGTCAACTGCTCCTGCTCTTCAGAGAAGCTACAACTCTCTTAGAAAGAAGCCAACTGAGACATCTTCTCCACAGAAGAGAGGTGTATGTACAGCTGTTAAGACTGCTACACCTAAGAAGCCTAACTCAGCTCTTAGAAAGATCGCCAGAGTTCGTTTATCTAACGGAATCGAAGTAACAAGCTACATTCCAGGTGAAGGTCACAACCTTCAGGAGCACAGCGTTGTACTTATCCGTGGTGGTAGAGTAAAGGACTTACCTGGTACAAGATACCACATCATAAGAGGTACTCTTGATACTGCAGGTGTTGCTAAGAGACGTCAGGCACGTTCTAAGTATGGTGCTAAGAGACCTAAGGATGCTAAATAGGCATTGAGAACTTAGCGAAAACGAGTCGAAGACTCGGTTGAGGTTAGTTCGAAAGCCCATCCCGATACTTAGTGAAAACAAGTCGAAAGACGTAGTTTGAACTTAGTAGAGTGGATGTTGTAGATTTCGGGACAATTTAGAACATACGAACAAAACTAAGTGCGAAAAGTAGGTTATGTTTTCTATTATATAATAGAACTAATGAAGCTATTTTTGCACGAACATATTTCCACAATACTCATATGTAGCGGTAACGGTGCTACATATATTGAGGGAAATGTGAGTACCGTTGAATTAATGTGAGATTTTTATCTCAAATAATAATTAAGGAGGGAAGAACCGTGCCACGTAAAGGACATATCGCAAAGAGAGACGTTTTAGCGGATCCAATTTACAATAACAAAGTGGTTACCAAGCTTATCAACAACATTATGTTAGATGGTAAGAAGGGTGTAGCACAGAAGATCGTTTACGGTGCATTTGATCGTATTGCAAACGAGACTGGTAAGGAAGCTTTAGAGGTATTCGAGGAGGCTATGAACAATATTATGCCATCACTCGAGGTTAAGGCTAGACGTATCGGTGGTGCTACTTATCAGGTACCTATCGAGGTTAGACCTGATAGAAGACAGGCGTTAGCTCTTCGTTGGTTAACTACTTACTCACGTGCAAGAAGTGAGAAGACTATGGAAGAAAGACTTGCAAAAGAGCTTATGGATGCAGCGAACAACACTGGTGCATCTGTTAAGAGAAAAGAAGATATGCACAAGATGGCAGAGGCAAACAAGGCCTTTGCACACTACAGATTCTAATTGTGTGTATCAGTTTTGTATCTGAAAAATTAAGGAGGAAAAAACCTTGGCTGGAAGAGAATATCCATTAGAGAGAACCAGAAATATAGGTATCATGGCTCACATTG
>SVED01000103.1 GCA_015057515.1 Lachnospiraceae bacterium | reverse complement strand
TCAAGTCCTGTACTCTTCTCCAGCTTATCCAATCTATACACTAAAGTGTTTCTGTGAATGTAAAGCTGTCTTGAAGTCTCTGAAACATTGAGGCTGTTCTCGAAGAACTTATTGATGGTTGTAAGGGTCTCTTCATCAAACTCGTCTGGGGACTTACCATCAAATATTTCCTTGATAAACATCTTGCAAAGTGGAATAGGCAACTGATAAATAAGTCTACCTATACCCAAATTGCTGTATGCAATAATCTTTCTGTCACTATAGAAAATCTTTCCTACATCCAAAGCAAGCTTAGCTTCCTTGTATGAGCGTGAAACTTCTTTGATTTCATTTACAATAGTACCATAAGCTACATTTACGGAGGACATAGCCTCAGTATTAAGCATATCTACTATAACCTTTGCAGTCTTGTTCATATCATCATAAGACTCACTTGGCTTTACTTCCTTGACAAGAATAATATTTTTCTCGTCTACAGCAGTAATGAAATCCTTTGTCTTGCTGGAGAAAAGAGTTCTAACTGTCTCAAGAGCATTGGTATCCTTCTCATTCTTAGTCTCAATAATAAATACTATTCTTCTGACATCAGTCTCAATGTGAAGTTTCTTTGCTCTGTTATATATATCAACCAAAAGCAAGTTATCAAGAAGAAGGTTCTTGATAAAGTTATCCTTGTCAAATCTCTCTTTATATGCAACCAAAAGACTCTGTATCTGGAAGGATGCCACCTTTCCAATCATATACACATCCTCTGCCTCGCCCTTTGCAAGAATAACATACTCTAACTCATTGTCGTCATAAACCTTAAAAAACTGATAACCAAGCATAACCTGACTTTCAGCAGGTGAGTCTGCAAAAGCAACTACTGCCTCCTCAAACTCTTCTGTATCCCTAATAGTTGATGCAAGTGTCTTGCCTTCTGTATCCATTACACAAAGGTCTGTACGTGTAATAGTTTTAATGCCCTCTATTGTTTCCTGAAGTATTTGATTTGAAATCATTTTATCACCCCTTAATAAATTTGATTTCTGCGCCACAAAATCTCAAAAAATATGTTTTTTTCTAATTTTATAGTTCACATAATCATACATCATCTATTCTACAGTAAAAACGTCAAAAAAAAAAGAGGAAATACACAAAAATGTGCATTTCCTCAATATTTTTCAAAAATAGTCACAATAATGTAATATTTTTGTAATATTTGCTAATTATTAGATTAGTTAGCTACAACTTCCTCAGTTTCCTTATCGAAGATATGTACCTTACTAAGATCAAATGCGAACTGAACTGAATCGCCAGGTCTAGCAGTAGTACGTGGGTTAACTGATGCAGTAATATCGAACTGGTCGATAGTAAAGTATAAGTAAACCTGTGCACCTAACATCTCGTAGATGTTAATTCTAGCATCGATAACACTCTCAGGTGAAGACTCGATGAATAACTGCTCATCATGAATATCCTCTGGACGGATACCAAGAACAACTTCCTTATCGATGAAGTCGCCAGCAATAAGCTTAGCAGCCTTAGCCTCTGGTACCTTAATTGAGTGTGAACCAAACATAAGGAGTACGTCAGCACCTGACTTAACAACCTTACAATCGATGAAGTTCATAGGTGGCATACCCATGAAACCTGCAACGAATAAGTTACATGGCTTGTCGTAAAGATTCTGTGGAGTATCTACCTGCTGGATGATACCATCCTTCATAACTACGATTCTAGTACCAAGAGTCATCGCCTCTGTCTGGTCATGTGTAACGTAGATAATTGTTGTCTGAAGTCTCTGATGAAGCTTAGAAATCTCAACACGCATCTGAACTCTGAGCTTTGCATCAAGGTTTGAAAGTGGCTCGTCCATAAGGAATACCTTAGGCTCACGAACGATAGCACGTCCCATTGCAACTCTCTGTCTCTGACCACCTGATAAAGCCTTTGGCTTTCTGTCAAGAAGGTGCTCAATATCAAGAATCTTAGCAGCCTCGTGTACCTGCTTGTCAATCTTCTCCTTTGGTACTTTACGAAGCTTAAGTCCGAATGCCATATTCTCATAAACTGACATATGTGGGTAAAGAGCGTAGTTCTGGAATACCATGGCGATATCTCTATCCTTTGGCTCTACGTCGTTAACCATCTTGTCTCCGATCCATAACTCACCTGAGCTTATATCCTCAAGTCCAGCGATCATACGGAGTGTAGTAGACTTACCACATCCTGAAGGTCCAACGAAGATGATGAACTCCTTATCCTCAATCTCCATGTTGAAGTCCTTAACAGCGTTGAAGCCGTTTGGGTAAATCTTATAAATATTCTTAAGTGATAAACTAGCCATTAAAATTTTCCTCCTTAGATTAGCTTAATTTACTGACTCAATATGTTCTGATTTTACACTAATCCCATTCCAAAAACCATATTACAAATAACCAAAGAAACGAAAAAAACATTGTCTATTTTGTATATGAATTATTTTTTTGTTTTTTTTTTATTCAATTTTCACAATAAGTCACTGGGAGTTACCCCCTATACTTTGTGAAACCTTCACCAAAAGCTTCCCTGATATCCCCCACAAAGCAGATAGCTTTTTCGTCAATTAAATACAAATTCTGTTTAATTCTTACCATTTCCTTCGCTGAAACCACACACATAATTACATTTTTAGGTAAATTTGTATATCCTCCCTTAGCATTTAGAAAGGTTACTCCTCTGTGTATATTATCCACAATGTATTTCCCCACTGTTTGGCTTTCATCAGATATTATATAGATAAGCTTCGCCCTATTAGGACCTTCAATTATACCATCAGATACCTTTGTTACAATATATATTGCAATTAAAGCATATATTCCTTTTTCCACACCAAAAACTGCAGCGCCTATCACAACAATGACTCCATCTATTATAGCCATTATTTTGGGTATGGATATATACTTTATCTTTACATTTATTAATGTAGCCATCAAATCGGTTCCACCCGAGGATGCATAAGCCGCAAAGATACTTCCTATTCCAACACCCATAAGAACGCTCCCCATTATTATGTCAACCAATATATTCCCAGTGATAACATTAAACACAGGCATTATTCCTAACAATAACGTGAGACTTATTGTTCCGAACAAGGTTTTAACAAAAATATCTCTGTCCAATATCTTATAACCAACAATAAAAAGAGGGATATTCACCATGGCATTTACCACCCACATAGGTATACCGACAATTTTCTTTAGAACAATTGCAATTCCTGTGACACCTCCAACCACCACATTCATAGTATCAAAAAATGTTACCACAGCTACAGACATAAGAGCAGTTCCAAACAGTATAGATATATATTGTTTTATATTTTCTTTTAAATAAAAACTCTTCATACCTATAAGTATGAAGAGTTTTTTATAAATTATTCTACTGACTGACCATCGTCATCATTTATTCCGATTATGATAACGATATCATATCCCTCTGTGGACTCGTATACATTTTCAGTGACAGTTCCAACCTCGTAAGTGGCGCCATTAAAATACTGCACTAAATCTTCACCAACACCCTCAGATGTAGCTACAATCCTGGTAGCTGTAAGTGGCTCCATATAATCCTTGGCATCGGTATTGGCATAGCCATAACCGTTGAGTCTCTCACACCATCTTCCCGCAAGGCCTTTCTTGTCGGTACTGTTTAATACTAATATTTTCTTATCGTATGACATAATAAGCTCTTCTGTTGTCTCTGAAGTAGGTTCCTCTGTATTATCAATAAGATCATCCCTTACACCTGCTTCTGTTAAAACATTCTCGTCAATAGTTGTTGGCGGAATCTCAGCCTTTTTATTATCTGATTTCATTACCTTTGTAAGAAATACTATTCCAAATATAATTATTGCTATACCTAATATAATAACGGATGCTCTAAGAAACATTGTAAAGAACAAACCAACCGGACTTTGTTTTTTCATGGTTATACCTCCAAAATATGAATACTCTGTGTAAGTATATCAAATGAAAATATTTTTTTCAACTATTAAGATATTATATATGTTATAATAGGATTGTTATTTTATTAATGGTTTATTTCATAGCCCACACACTATACAATTAGCTTTTAGGAGAACATATATGAACAAAAAAACTGCAATTATTACAGGTGCCTCCCGAGGCATAGGGCGAGCCACCGCACTTCTTTTAGCCAAAGATTATGACCACTTGGCCATATGTTGTAAAAGTAGTGAAAAAGAGCTTATGGCCGTAGCCGAATACATCAGACAAAGGGGAGTAGACTGCACCACTTATATAGGTGATGTGGCCTCCTACGATTTTGTTAAGGATATGATAACCAAAGTGATATCCCATACAGGTCAGATAGACCTTTTGGTGAACAATGCAGGCATATCCGCTGTAGGTCTTTTCACAGATGTAACCCCGGATATGTGGCAGCATATTACAAACACCAACCTAACTTCAATCTACAACACCTGCCATCTGGTTGTCCCACATATGGTAAATGCAAAGTCAGGGCACATAATAAATATTTCTTCAGTGTGGGGTCTTGTAGGTGCCTCCTGCGAGGTGGCTT
>SVED01000102.1 GCA_015057515.1 Lachnospiraceae bacterium | reverse complement strand
CCTGCTATAAGCACGATCATTGTATTTCCATACCACATCCAGAAATTCATGAAACCGATAAGTCCTATAGTAGCACCTTTACTGTTCATGAAATTGAAATCATCTGCAATAATGTTTAAATCTCTTAACAAGCCTGAAATAGGTCCTGACTGTTCACCAGTACCACAGAACAAGTTGTAGAACAATACTGAGATAGATGCTGCAGTGATGATGTTTGGAAGATACATCATAACCTTAAATGCACCCTGTCCCTTAAGCTTAACAACTGTATCTGTAAACCAAGCTGATAAAAGTAATGCTAAAAGAATCTGTGGGATAAAGTTAATAAACCACATAATAAGTGTATTCTTGATTGTATTCAGAGGAATAGTGTCAAACCATACTTTCTCCATAGTCATGAAGTCTGTCTTTGTAATAATATCAAGATAGTTATCAAAACCGCAGAATTCTGGTTCAATCCACTTTCCAGATACCATTCTATACTTTACAAATGAAAGGTAAAATGTATAGATAAGTGGATAAAGCTGGAATACTAAGAATACTAAAAAGAATGGAGCTATGAACATATATCCATATTTTCCATATTCTACTGTCTTTCTCTTCATTTTTTCACTTCCCCAACCTTTTAAATATTTGTAAAAACATAGATATTCCGCGTACTCCGTTAGACATTTTATAAAAAGTCCCTGCTAGCGGTACTTCTTATAAAATGTCTAACAGCTACACTATGCTTTTGTTAAAATTATGCACCAGACGAATCTGGTGCATAACCTTAAATACTTTGAAATATCAATTAAATATCAAACTACTGGATAGTGATATCTGTGTATGCAGTAGCTACCTGCTCCTTGATGTTAGCAACAGCCTCATCAATTGTTGAGAAAGTACCGTTGTTGTAAGAACCTGAAGCAACGTCTGCATAAGTATTGAAGATAGCATCATATGAAGTAGCGTACTTTAATGAGATACCCTGAGCTGCAGCGTCCCAAACCTCAAGTGGATCCTGTCCGCCAAGCTTCTCGTTAGCACCCTTACCATCAGCGATGAGGTTCTGGATAGCTAACTTGTTGTTAGGATAATCCTTGTCGATATCGTAGAGATCGTAAGCAACCTCAGCGTCACAACAAAGTGTATAAATAACGAATGCAGCTAAATCCTTGTTAGGACAAGCATCTGTGATACAAAGGTATGAACCACCCCAGTGATAATCAGCTGGACCCTGGCACATTCTCCATACACCGTGGTTAGGACCGTGTGAACCATCCTCGTTATCTGGGTCAAGTGACCAAGGAACGAACCAAGTACATCCGAACCAACCAAGTACGTTATCTTCCTTCATGTTCTGGTTCCATGTAGCATCCCACATAGCAGAACCTGTAGTATAACCATTGTCATAAAGCTTCTTTGAGTACTCTAAGTAATCGATAACTGCCTGATCGATATTAAGAGCGCCGTTCTCAACCCAAGCTGAAGTCTTCTGATCGATACATACATACTTAACATCGTCTGGACCTGAAAGGATGTACTTACCAGCAGCCTTTAATGTCTCAGCTGTCTCAAAGAAAGTATCCCAATCCTTAACGAACTCCTGAACCTCAGCTGGATCTGAAGTACCAAGAGCTGCCTCAGCTACTTCTGAGTTGTATACGTAACAACCAGGAGTTGCCTGCCAAGTCATAGCCTTAAGAGTACCATCGATAGTACCATACTGTACAGTATAGTCATATGCGTTAGCATACATATCAAGTGTAAGACCTGCATCCTCAAGAGCGATTGTGTAATCCTTCTCTGCGAATACAAGAGCTACGTCGTTATCTGCAGCAACGATTGATGGAACCTCTGCTCCGCCTGCATCGATAGCCTGCTGAATCTTAGTCTGGTAATCTGCTGAAGTACCGCCAAGATCAAGGTTGTGGTACACAACTAAATCAGAAAGTTCTGGGTATCTAGTTCTGAAGTGAGTGTCAAGTCTCTGACCTAACTCAGCGTTCCATGAGTAAACATGAATAGCCTCACCGTCAGCTGATGGAGCTTCCATAGTAGCTACATCATCAACAGCTGGAGCCTCAGTATCAGTTGAATCTGGCTCTGCAGCTTCAGTTGTAGTCTTGTCTGCGTCATCTTTCTTCTCTGTTGTGTCCTTCTTTTCATCACCACAAGCTACAAGTGAAAGACCCATTGCAAGTGCTAAAGAAAGAGCTAATGCTTTTTTGAATTTCTTCACAAAAAAACCCTCCTTTTATAATGTGTGTTTTGTCGTTTATGTTCCTGCTTCCCTCTAATCCCACTCCCTGTCAACCAACCTCCTAAGAAGTATCTCTCCAGTTCGTAGTCATATCAGAAAACAAAAATCTACGACTTTACTATATTGAACCTATATGTAATCAGTCTGTGACTGTCGGTTCCAAAATGGAATATGCACAACTATTCCGTCGTGACTAATGAAATTATAAGACATATTAAACAATTTTGCAAGTACTTTTTAATATTTTTATTGTGCATTTGTATATTTTTACCATATTTACATCATATTGTGTGTAGTAAATATGTTTTAATCAAGATATTTGGTTATCAATTTGCCTAATTCTACCGGAGCATATATATATATTCTTCCTGGCCCGGACAATTCTTCAAAAGTTACATTGTCATATTGAGCAAAATATTCTCTAGAATCCTTGTTGTATTCTGAAATGTAATCTATATCAGGATTTGCTGCCATCTGCTCGTTGTAGGTATTTTTCACTGTCTCATCAACATTAACATAAGGTTCTAACAGAGGATTCGCATATATAAGATTTATCTCCACGTCAGTTGGAATACCTTCCTTCGCCACTTTTGCTGCATTATCTACAGTTGCAAGATCTTCCATATACATATCCTTTGTATAGCCGTTCTTAGACACCAACGCATTTCTTATCTTCATTTGAGTATCAGAGTACAAGCCATAAGCATTGTCAGGATAAAGCTCTGCAACAAGTCTTTGTCCGCCTATCTTGTAAAAAGGCACCATTATGTAATCAAAAAATCCACAATACTCTTCTGTTGTTGTATCAGCAAACTGTTCAGGGTAGTACATATTTATACCTATTATACGTTCAACCTCATCTTTGTATGTATTTGCCCAATGTATAGCCTCTATACCTGCTGTTCCTGTTGGAATTAAGGTATATGGACCATCAACCCCGGAAAGACTTAGTGCAAGTCTTGTTTCTTCCATTATAGTATCAATATCCCTGGAAGCCCCACTGTTCTCACTAAAACCAACACCACTTCTTTCAACCAATACCAGTTTGTAGTCTGATAATTCGTCAAAAAGAGGCTGCAATGCTATGGAATCATCTACAACCTTACTTGTGTGAAGAAATACAAGAGTAGTATCAGATTCTAAATTACCTGTTATGTATACGTGCATTTGGTGGTCATTTACTTCTACCATCTGCCCTGGTGCCACCAGATATCCTGACTCTTTTTTTAGCTTAGAGGTATGATTAAAATATATGGCGCCAAAAATGATAATATTAATAGCTGCCGTAGCAATTAAAAGTATAATCATAATCTTAAAAAATGTATGCAAAAACTTTTTTAGTTTCTTATTCATGATGTAATCTCCATATCTTTATGTTGTAATGTGCTATCATATGTAGTTTTTGTAATAGCACTCCCAAGACACTATAATAATGTAATTTTAAATTAAAGTAAATAGATTTTAATTTTTTAACATTTTTTCACACTTTTTTTCTTTTTATATTGGTATACCTATGTTAAAATATGGACATTGTATTACAAAAAAGGAGATTACCTATGAGCAAGACCGAAGAAATACTTGAAAAGCAATCAGTTACTGAAGCAAACGAAGTAGACACAACAGATATAGCAGATGCGGCAGATACAACTGATACTGAAGACACAACTGATACACCTCATGTTCACGCCGAAGATAACCTAGAGATTCGAAAGATGAAATTTTCTCAAAGAATCAAAGCAAAGCAAGCACGTCTCAAGGAAAATATGGAAGGCATGACCACTTGGGAGAAAACAAAATATATCCTCTATTATTATAAGGGAACTATTTTTTGGAGTATTGTTATTCTCTTTATAGCCATCGCTTTACCTATAACTATATATAACAAAACCAGACCAGTGGCCATTTCATATGCAGTAATAAACTGTCAAAATGACGAAAATATAAACACTCATTTGTTTGAAGAATATAAGGATTACTATGGTTTTGCCGAAAGCGACCAAATACAGGTAAACAAGGCCGTTTTCCTAAACTCAGAGGATTACAACGAAAACACCGTACACAACTACAGCCAAAGCGATTATTCTCAATTTCCTATGTTATGCCACAACGACTATTTTGACGTGGTATTTACCGACGAAACCGGATTGGAATTTTGCACAACGCAGGCAGTAGTTCAACCACTTGATTCCAGACTTCCTTCAGACTTGTACGACATTATCAAAACAGAGTACAGTCACCTCATTGTCAAATCTCCAAACTACAACGGGGACATGGTAGAGTATGCTTTAGACATCAGTGATACAGAGTTTGCAAAGGAGCTTGGGCTTAGCTACGACAAAGTCCTAATCTGTTTCACTGAT
>SVED01000101.1 GCA_015057515.1 Lachnospiraceae bacterium | reverse complement strand
TGTATTTCAACAACCTGTTCTATTTGCTCTGCCAATAATACAGACTGTTCAGTAACCTGCTTTTCCATATGTTCTATAAGTAGCTGATTAAGTTTTACTCCCAGCAGACCGCCTACAAGAATCATAATTAACAATAAGGCACATACACCCAGCACCGTTCTGATGATAATACTTTTTTTCCTATTCTTCATATATTTCTACACCCTCTACATGCCAATCCATACCATTCATAAGGATTTGATCACTAATAGCTTCACCTTCATTACAACGGACCTTCCCCTGATTATCTATTATCAATCCCGAAAATATACGCTCTCCTGATATTATTTCTTTCTTTGCAAGTTCCACATTATGTATTATCTCCTGTGAGACCAGCGGTGAAATGTCAGTCAAACCAATAGCATCTTTTTCGAGACCAAACCAATATGTATTTACCACACTTGATTTACCTCGCAGATAATCGTCCAATAACTCCTTATAAGTCACATCCCATCTGAATTCAACAGCTGTTAAAAACTTTTCACCCGCTCCCTCATAAACCTCGTGGTATCCTATGGAGTATACATCATTAATTTCTGCCTCTTCCACGACATTTGGCTGATTCTGATGGTATGTCAAAACATCCACGTTTTTAATATCAATAAGTTCCTTTGCTAATTGTTTTTCCTTATCAGCATTATCCCAGGCATTACTCCACGCCACTATTACCTTTGCATCAGGATTAGCTCTTTTTACACCAAGAGTAAATGCGTTAATTCCTCTGTTCACCTCGCTATTAGGCATTGCTGCCACATACCCAATACATCCGCTTTTCGACATGTACCCAGCTATTATCCCTGACATATATCTTGCCTGATATATTCTGGCAAAATAGCAATTTAAATTGTCACCATAATAATCAAAGGATTCTGAATAAAATGTAATATCAGGATATTCTTTAACCACATTTACCACCTCTGCGGCATAACCATAGCTTGATAAAATGATAACATCCACACCTTCATCAGCTAACTCACGAATAGCAGTTTCGCACTGACCGGTGTTTTCTTTTATATTTTCTTTTACTATAAGCTCAATATCAAGTCCTTCACAGGCTTGTTTTATCCCATCATAATGTAACCCATTCCAACCGTCCTCATGAGAGTGTCCTGACATCACAAACCCAAGCTTTATACCGGCTTTATCTTTACTATCTGCTTTGCCCGAAAAAGTCAATATTATAATAAATATTAATCCCAAAATTGCAACCGCGGAAAAAAGCAGAAGTTTTTTTATTTTTTTATTCTTCATATATTTTTACGCCCTCCACATACCAATCAAACAAATTAAGCATTACCTCGTCAGGCATATTTTCACCTTCCGGTATTCGCACATTTCCTTCTGTATCAATAACCGGTCCGTAGAACACATCATATGTTCCTACGTCCAACATAGCCTTTCTCTCCGCAACTACATTTGCTATTCCGGGTTTAACATTCGCTGTTAACGGAGCCAGCTTTACAAGACCTGTCTCAGACCCTTCCCAATAGTTTGCTGAATAGTATTTTCCTTGAATATACTTCTCAATCTGTGGTGTATAGAAGGTTGACCAGTGCCATACAGGAGCTGTAAGAAAACTATTAGGATAAAGTTTACTATTATCCATATTGTATCCTATGGACCATACACCTTCCTCCTCAGCCACATCAAGCGGTGCTACACTGTCACAATGCATGGCTATAATATCAACATTACACTTATCAACAAGTGTCTTTGCTGCTTGCTTATTCATATCGTAATCCGTCCAAGACTCTGTCCAAATAACATGAACCGTAGCATCAGGATTTACGCTTTTCACCCCCAGAGTAAATGCATTAATCCCTCTATTTACTTCAGATATCGGAAAAGCAGCTACATATCCTATACTATTAGTCTCTGTCTGCATACCTGCTACTATGCCACTTAAATACCTCATCTGATACATTCTTCCAAAGTATGTAGTTATGTTATCAGCTGTTTCGGTTCCTGTTGCGTGTAGAAATATAACATCCGGATGTTTCTTAGCCACTTTTATTATCCATTCTCCATAATTGTAGGAATTGCAGATAATTACTTCACAACCATCATTTATCATATTTTCCATAACATCCATACAACTCTCATCAAAAGGAACATTTTCCTTGTACATAATTTTAAGATCCAGCTCATAGGCACTTTCATTAATACCCTCATAGTGAGACTGTCCCCATCCTTTGTCGTCCACTTCACCGTTATACAACACACCTACTTTGGTTGGTCCTTTTTCTTCTTCATCATTCAAATACATATTTGTAATAAAAAATATACCTAGTATAATAATCAATAATATCGTTAACGCAATTATAGCAATTTTCTTCATCTCAATTACCTCTTTTGTCAAACATTAATAAGAAGCTATTCTTACACATATTAATTATAGCATACAATAAATAAAATTAAATTTTTTGCGTATAAAAAACCCTTTTTTGCGTATAGAATGACAAAGTGGACAATTCCAACAGAATTTTCTATAACAAAAATCCCCTGACGATTAGATAATCTAACCATCAGGGGAACACCTATATACTTGTATTATTTTATGCAATTATTTAAAAAACTATTTCACAAAGGCATTACCGTTTACTGAAGTTATTCCTCCATAGCTGTTAGCAGGTGCTGCTGCACCCTTTGGTACTAATACTATCTGGATGCCTTCAAGTCTCTTAGCTAAGCCCTCTGAACCAGCCGGTTGTCCATTACACGCCCAACCCAACCAGCCATATGACTGTATGTGAACTCTGTAATAAACATCATACTTTTCTTTAAGCTCGTCTGTAAGATCTATACATATTCCTTCCAGGCGTTTTGCCTGACCATATGTTCCTGCCGCAGCACCATTCTTGCTCCATGTTGACTTGTCACCAAGATTTGCTTGCCAACCATAGCTTTGAACATGAGTTGTATAGATAATGTCACCCTTAAGTTTAGTATTAGTAATGTCAATCTGGATTCCCTCAAGTCTCTTAGACTTACCTGTAGTTCCACTCATAGCTCCATTATACGCATAAGACATCCAGCCGTAGGTCTGCACATGAGTTCTGTAAGATACTGTAGGCACATCATTTCCCGGAATATCAGGCTTTGAATAATCTGTGGTTGTACCATCATATACCGGCGAATCACCTGTTGCCGAAATAAATGACTTATCACTAACAGAAGTTATTCCGCCAAGCTTCTTATCTACAGCCTCTCCCTTCCTGACAACCATAACCTGAATTCCTTCAAGTCGTTTTCCAAGACCTGCAGTACCTGCAACCTCGCCATTTGATGCCCAAGCAAGCCAGCCATAACTTTGCGCATGAACTCTGTAGTACACATCATAATTACCTGCATCCTTACCTGTAAGCCTAATCATTATAGCTTCAAGTCTCTTACCTTCTCCAATTGTTCCGCTTATAGCACCTCCTGATACCCAAGGCATCCAACCATAGGTCTGTACATGAGTTGTATACTGTAAGTCAAGATCTGCTTCAGTGTTAACCGCAAGAACAATGCTCTCTAATCTCTTTGACTGTCCTGTACTTCCTGATACCGCACCATCTGTAGACTCTCCTGTCCAACCATCCTTTTGTACATGAGTCTGATATGAAATACTTACCGGATATGATTCTTCAATTTTTAGCATGCCTTTCTTATAAGTGTAAGTATAATTACCTTCTGCTTCAGGTCCTGAAACAGTAATATCATAGTTTCCGGCTACACTTGTATCTGTTGCTTTGCAGGCTACATTTACAGTAATAGGAAGTTCATCTGCACCTACCAGTCCTGCAACAGTATATTCGAAGGCTGGAAGCGCATCTCCCATCTTCACTGTATAACTTTTTGCTGTAATGGTTGCACTTGCCGGCTTAACAGTCACTTGAATTTCACACTCTGCTTCTGCGTAACTATCAGAGGCTGAAGACGTAATTCTTATCTTTGCAGTTCCTGCATTTTTTATACTTACTTTACCGTTTTCATCTACAGTCACCACATCTTTTTTGTCATCCGAATCATCAATTACTTCATATGAAAGTGAATTTTTCGCTCCTGTTACAGTAATTACTGCACCCTCATCACCATAAGTCAAAGAAATATCCTTTGCATTAATTTCCTGTACCTGCTTATCAGTTCTACTTATAATAAACTTGTAGATTGCATCCTCATAATTTTGCATTTCGGCTCTAACTGTTATGATTGAAGAAACACCTTCTTTATAAGTACCGATGGATTTTATATCATAAGTAATTCTGCCATTAGCATCTACTGCTACATTTTCAAGCATATTTTCTTCATCAGTTACACTTTCTATAGAATAGCTTACAGCACCGCAATCCTCAGGAAGTCCTGTAATCACAACCCTCTCGCTATCCCTGCTTTCAGCATATGTATAAGCCTTAAATTTATCTGCCAAAACCGGAGACTCTGCTTTATTTACAGTTATCTCTACTTCTTTACTTGCTGCTTCTTTATAATTATCACTTTCCGCCAAAGACAAAGTAACAGTTGCTGTACCTGCTCCCTTTATGGTTACAGTACCATTTCCTGATATAGCAACCACCTTCTCATCACTTGAAGTATATATAACATCTGCTTCCTGGTTACTGTCTGTTACTCCAAGATTAAAATCATCATCTCCAAAAGTCTTGGCATAAG
>SVED01000023.1 GCA_015057515.1 Lachnospiraceae bacterium | reverse complement strand
GCAGACATTCTTATGATTGATGCAAATGGAAATAATGTAACAGCTTCATTTAGTTGTTCAACATCTGTAACATATACAGAGGTTACAGAGAGTGCAGGGGAGTAAATGCAAGGAAAGATTATTAAAGGTGTAGGTGGATTTTATTATATCCACCTACAGGATAATAGAATTTTTGAATGTAAAGCAAAAGGGGCTTTTCGCAACCAAAACATTAAGCCGGCGGTGGGTGACAATGTTGATATTAAGATTATTGATGAGGATAAGCTTACGGGTAATATCGTATCCATAATGCCACGTCACAATACTCTTATTAGACCCGCAGTTGCAAATGTAGATCAGGCAGTTATTATATTTGCTCTCACTAATCCGGAACCGAACTACAACCTTTTAGATAGGTTTTTGGTTATGATGGACAAACAGGATGTTCGTACTATCATATGTTTTAATAAGTCGGATTTAGTTAGCGAAGAGGAAGCCCAGTCAATTAAACAGGTCTATTCAAGCTGTGGTTATGATGTTATCATAACCTCAACTTATTCTATGGGGCAGGATGACAGTGACGGAGTTGCCGCTTTAAGAAGAATTTTGGATGGAAAGACAACAGTTTTTGCTGGACCATCTGGAGTGGGTAAGTCATCTATGCTCAATATTTTCAAAACTGATGGTATGGTAGAAACAGGCGAAATTAGTGAAAAAATCAAGCGTGGAAAACATACAACCAGACATTCTGAACTTATTTTCATATGGGAAAACACATTTATAATGGATACACCAGGCTTTAGCTCTCTTTATGTTGAGGATATGGAGCCGGAGGATTTAAAAGAATATTACAATGAGTTTGAGGAATACAGTGATATGTGTAGATTTAACGGCTGTGTTCATATAAAAGAACCTGATTGTGGTGTAAAAAGAGCTGTAGAAAGTGGCGACATAAGCAAACTTAGATACGACAATTATATGCAATTATATGATGAGCTAAAAAATAAAAGGAGATGGTAAATATGAATATACTTTCACCTTCCTTGTTATCGGTGAATTTTAATAATATTGAGGCAGATGCAAAAGCCCTTGATATGGCAGGTGTGGAGTGGTACCACTTGGATGTTATGGATGGTAATTTTGTACCAAACATATCCTTTGGACCTCCTGTTATTGAATGTATAAGAAAAATCACTGATAGATTTTTTGATGTTCATCTTATGATAGAAGAACCAATCAGGTATGTTGAGGTTTTCAAAAAAGTGGGAGCTGATATGATAACTGTTCATTACGAAGCTTGTGAAGATCTTGACGCAACCCTTGCTGCTATAAAAAAACAGGGGGTTAAGACTGGTCTTGCCATAAGTCCTGACACACCGGTAGAAGCGGTTAAGGATTACGTTGACAAGGTAGATATGATATTGGTTATGAGTGTTTATCCTGGCTTTGGTGGTCAGAAGTTTATGCCGTTGGCTGTAGAGCGAATAAAGACCATAAAAAAGTGGGCTGTGGATTGCAATCCAAAGCTTAATATTCAGGTTGATGGTGGAATTAATCTCGATAACGTATCAGATGTTTTGGAGGCTGGTGCCAATGTGATAGTGGCAGGTTCTGCAGTGTTTGGTGGAGATATTGAAACAAATGTGAAAGCATTTTTCTCAAAAATGAAATAGGTTTAAAAATGAAAAGTACAGATAATATAATTATTGTCACAGGTGGTGCTTTGGATGAGGGCTTTCTTAAAGAATTCTGTGAGAGTTATCCCTTTGCATATATTATAGGTGTGGACAGAGGAATAAGTGCTCTTAAATCCATAGAAATTGAACCGAATTACGTAGTGGGAGATTTTGATTCTGCTCCAGTTTATGTAAGGGATATGTACGTGGATAAAGATAATGCATTAATGTTAGAGCCCGAAAAGGATTACACTGATACCCATGTAGCGCTTCAGATTGCTATTAATAAGAATCCACAAAGTATATTTATCCTTGGAGCTATAGGTAGTCGTATGGATCACACTATGGCAAATATTGGTCTTCTTAAGTACTGTGTTAAACATCAGGTTGATGCATTTATATTGGATGGCAACAACCGAATAAGAATGATAGATAAGTGTTGTAGAATAGAGGCGTCAAAGGCCTACGGTAGGTATATATCCTGTATTCCTTTTTCGGATACTGTTACCGGAGTTACCCTTGAAGGCTTTAAGTATCCTCTTTACAATGCTACTATGATAAAAGAGGATTCCGTTGGAATTAGTAACGAATTAAGAGAGGAGGAAGGTCGCATATCCATAGATACAGGATATCTTTTGGTTATGGAGACCAAAGACTAATGACAAAATGGGTTTTACTTGCCTTGTGCATATATATGGGCGTTATGCTTTTTATAGGTATCATGAGTGCAAAAAAGAACAAAAATGCAGATGATTATTTCCTTGGAGGACGTAATCTTGGTGGTTGGGTTGCAGCTCTTTCAGCTCAGGCATCAGATATGAGTGGATGGCTTTTGATGGGACTTCCTGGTTCTATCTATGCTTTAGGAACAAATCAGGCATGGATTGCAATAGGACTTTTTATAGGAACAGTATTAAACTGGATATTTATATCAGGAAGACTTCGAAGATATACTATAAAAGCAGGCAATTCAATGACAATACCAGAGTATTTAAGCAACAGATTTAGAGATGAGAAGAAGATTCTTATGGCTATCTCAGCTATTGTGATGGTAGTATTTTTCCTTGTGTACACAGCTTCATCTTTTGCAGCAGGTGCAAAGCTTTTTGTATCTATCACAGATATGGATTATCATGTAGCTCTTTTGGTTGGTGCTGGAGTTATTTTGATATATACATTATTTGGTGGATTTTTAGCAGTGTGCCAGACAGATTTTATTCAGGGTCTTATGATGCTTATTGCTATTCTTGCTGTTCCGATTGTTGCGGTAGCTGTTATGGGAACTGGAAACATTATTCCAAATATTGTTGATTCAGGACTTGCGGTTGATTCAAATGTTTATTTAGACATATTCAAGAATTCACAGGGTAACCCTATATCTTTTGTTGAGATTATATCTCAGCTTGCTTGGGGACTTGGATATTGTGGTATGCCACATATCTTAGTACGATTCATGGCGATTAAGGATGAGAAGGAACTTGGCAAGTCAAAGAAGATTGCTATTGTATGGGTATTTCTTTCACTGGCGGTTGCTTGTATCATAGGTGTTGTTGGTAGAGCATACCTTGTTAATACTGAACTTGCAGATAGCGAAAATGTATTCATAGAAATGATTAAAAAGATATTTATGGACGATGTGCATATTCCATTTATTGGAGGCTTGTTCCTCTGTGGTATTTTGGCGGCTATTATGTCTACAGCGGATTCGCAACTTTTAATCTCATCATCATCAGTTGCTAAGGATTTATTCAGTGGAGTGCTTTTCAAGAAGATGGATTCAAAGAGGATTATGCTTGTAAGTAGATGTACAGTAGCAGCTGTAGCTATAGTTGCTTTTGTTATAGCGTGGAATCCTAACTCAAGTGTTATGGGACTTGTGTCTAACGCATGGGCTGGACTTGGCGCTGCTTTTGGTCCAACTATTCTTATGTCTCTTTACTGGAAGAGAACTAATATGGCTGGTGCCGCAGCGGGTATGATTTCAGGTGGTCTTACTGTAATCCTTTGGGACAACATTAAGTTTATCGCTGGTGAAGGTGGTATTAAGCAGTCAATTGGAGAGTATACAGGAGTTTATTCACTTCTTGTAGGATTCTTTGTAAGCTTGCTTCTTATTGTGCTTGTGTCTCTTATGACAAAGAAGGTAAGTGATGAAATTATAAAAGAATTCGAAGATGTAAAAGAAGGAAATATTTAATCATACAAAAAGCGAAATGCCGGTTGAGTGGACCGGCATTTCGTTTAGTATAATTTAAAGAGAGGATTTATGAAAAAAAACTATACTTGTATTATATAGGTAAATTATGAACAAAGTATGACATTATTAACAACAATGTGTAAAAGAAATTTAAGCAAAATGTTACTAATTGCGTGCTTTGTTCACATTTTTTAGGTGGTGAAATCATTGAAAAATATTAAAATTATCGTTGTGGGAAAAGTAAAAGAAGAATATTTTAGAAATATAATCAATGAGTATATTAAAGATATAAATAGATATGTTTCGGTAGAATTGATTGAAGTTTCAGATGAGAGTATCCCAAAGAATCCAAGCCAAATAGTTGTGGACGGCATAAAGGAAAAAGAGGGGGATAAGATACTTTCCCACATCCAGAATATAGATTATGTCATACCGCTTTGTATAGAGGGGAAGCTTACTGATAATAGTATTCTTAAAGAAAAAATAAACAGTGCCATAAGAGATATACAGGGAAGTGTGTGCTTTATTATAGGCGGTTCTTTAGGGCTTTCTGACAGAGTGATTAAAAGAGGTAATTACCGATTAAGTTTTTCAAAAATGACTTTCCCGCATCAGCTTATGCGAGTTATGCTTTTAGAAGAAATCGCAAGGGCAGTAGCCCCATAAATAATATAACCTACCACCTTATTTGTGGTAGGTTATATTATTTTGTATGGTATATGCTCTGTATAGCTGTTCTGTCAGTACTACGGCTGTAAGCTGGTGGCTCATATCAAAAGAAGACAGGTGAAATAGCTCAAAAGAAAAGTCTTTTTCGTAAAAGGAATCTATGAACTCCTTTTTTGGATTGATAAAAAAATCTATACAGGAGTATCCTTTTATATTCAGAGTGTTAATCATATCACTTAATTCAGGGGAAGAGAGGGTGTGATTTCCGGGTGTAAGGAAAAAAAGTTTGGTACCCTTCCTCAAATTCTGGTTAGAAAAAGTTTTATAAGCATATAGCTTTACCTTGCACCAGGGAGATAGTCTCTTTATATATTCCTCCAAGGCTTCCTTATGATTTTTGTCTATTTTTTTGCATTGAATGTGAAGATTTATTTCCATGTGAATTTCCCTTCAAAAAATACTTGCAATAATATAACATACATCTTCAAAAATATCAAAAAAAATGGTATCATATAAAAGTAAAAATGTATACAGTAAGAGGTAAAATATGGATAACAAAAAAATATTAGTACTAGACATAGATGGAACTTTAGTAAACTCCCAAAAGGAGATTACCCCTAAGACATTAGAAAGTCTTATCAAGATTCAGGAGGAAGGTCATATTGTAGCATTGGCTTCCGGTCGTCCCTACCCGGGTATGGAGAAATATGCAAAGGAAATAGGCTTAGACAGATATCACGGATATGCATTATCTTTTAATGGTGGACGTATTGTGGACTGTGCTACAGGGGAAACAGTTTTTGAAAAATGCATACCTAAAAAATATGCACCTATAATATATAGATATGCTATGGAAAAGGGTATAGGTATGGTCACTTATCAGGATAACTGTGTTATAACAGGTACACCTATAGATGAATACATGGAATATGAGGCCAGACTAAATACTC
This sequence comes from Lachnospiraceae bacterium, assembly GCA_015057515.1. Classification (GTDB taxonomy): domain Bacteria; phylum Bacillota; class Clostridia; order Lachnospirales; family Lachnospiraceae; genus Coprococcus_C. The sequence continues at coordinate 22,707 of SVED01000023.1, read as the reverse complement.
TTATCATTCATCAGGTGGAAGATTTTGAAGCATATGTAGATTTTGATATGGTAAAATGCCTTCTTACAGCACCTCCTGATATTGCACCAGTGTATGAACAGGAGTTAAAGGAGCTTTTAGGAGAAGAATTGAATGTATTTAGGTCAGAACCATATTTTATTGAAATCACCATAAAGGGTGTGGATAAGGCCGAATCTTTGGAGGGCTTTTTGCCTAAGATAGGGCTTACAAGAGAAGACTCCATATGCTGTGGAGATGGTTTCAATGATTTGACTATGGTTAAGTACGGTGGAGTGGGTGTAGCTATGGGTAACGCCCAGCAGATAGTGAAGGACAATGCGGATTATATCACAGCTTCCTGCGATGAGGATGGCTTGATAGAGGTTATTGATAAGTTTGTGAGGGATGTACATGAATAATATTGATGATTCTCATCAGTTAGATGAGGGGATTGCGGTAACAGGTGTGTTATACACAAGAGACTTAATATATAACAGACCATACTACATGGTTAATTACCAGAATAAAGAAGGGGTAACCATGTCTAAAATGATTGCCAAAAATGCAACTAGAGAGTTTCTTAGCCCTAGGTGCTTCAAATTGGTAACTATTGCAAGGGAGGTAGAGGATGCCTTTCCTGAAACTGATGCATTTAGCGTAGAATTTAGAATTGATGAGGAAGATAATGTCACAGTTACCAGAACAAGTCCACTGGAGGAGATAGTGGATATGCCTAGACCTATGACTGACAAAGAATTTTTTGATACAAAGGCTTTGGCTAAGTGTGTATATTTAGACACAAACCATCTTCTTTCAGACAAGGCATTCTGGAATCCGTTAGAGAGGATTGGGTCTAATCCAAGACCTCTTGATTATACGTTGTTTAGGGATGTTCTAACAGAGAATATATGGAATAAAGCCATTTTGCAGCTTGGATACACCGAGGTGAATGGAGAACTTATGCAAAAAGTGGGCAATAAGCCTTACATATCTATGAATAACACCATAGAGGCCCTTACACCTTCGAATGTTCAACCAAAACTCAGATACAAATTATACCAATTCTATGAGAATAGACTCAGGGAAGAAAAGGCAAGTCTTGGCAAAATTCACACAGAAAACATATTGACTGTTTATGATTTGTCAACTGACACTAAGCTGAATCTATTATTGGATTATGATTTTACTACGGAGGAGATAAGTCAGATAAGACAGGGGCTTTTTGAACTTACACACAACATATTATCTGGTTATGACAAAATATACGAGGAGGATCAACAGGATATCCAGCGTATGATAGAGGTTAGACGCAGTGTAAAGCAACAAAACCCTATGGAAGAGACCAATGTAATGAAATTTTACAAGCAGATAAGTGATTTACTTACCAGTATCAAACAATATGGTGCAGCTCAGTATGCCAGACAGGAAAGATGTCAGTTCCTTGCAAAGAAGCTATGTGATTCTTTGGTAGAGGCAGATTATTTCACAAAGTCAGAGATGGAAGAGTTTTTAGTATCTATTACAACCGTTTCTACGGAGCTGAAAAAAGACTTGTTTAAGTACAGTCACGGACTTATGTCTAAGGAGGATTTTAATTCTCAATATGGTGATTTGAGACCTGGTGCTTTTGATATTAGAACGGATTGCTATAGGGATATCAAATTGGAGAGAGGCATAATTAAAGCCGGAACTTTGAATCAAACTTCAAAGGATGAGGAGGCTACTTATGGCAAACTTCTTGATTCAGAAAGGTTAAAAAAGGCTTTAGAAGATTCAGGTATTGGTATCACACCTGAAAAGTTTATTGACTTTGTAATCAGATCAACAAAGAACAAGGAAATGTTTAAATATGAGTTTAATAGGACGCTTAGTCTTATGCTGGATATAGTGGCAAGAATGGGTGATGTGTTAGGTATAGCAAAGGAGGATATGTCTTATCTGGAGATATACGAACTATTAAATTATCACAGTAGAGATTCTTATATCCAGACTATACAGACCAGAAGAGATATGTATCACTACAATACATATTTGGTTTTGCCAGAGATTATATTTGGTGTAGGTGATATTGACGTTGTAACTTCTGGCAGAAAGCTCAGATGATAGGAACAACAGGTGAAAGATTATGGCAGATAAGTTGATGATAATATTTCCAGGAAGGAATTACAGTTGTGATAAGCCTTTGCTATATTATGCGGGTAAGGTTTTCCAAAACAGAGGGTATGATGTAATAAAACTTGACTATAATTTCAAGCTAAAGGGAGAAAAGGATGATATTCCGGCTCTGATTGAAGAAGCAAAACCCTATATTCAAAAATGTCTTTCCGGAACAGATATAAGTAAATACAAGGATATCGTTTTTGTGTCAAAGAGTATGGGAACAGCTTTGGCTGGTTACGCGGAGGAGCACCTTGGTGTATCAGTAAGACATATTTTTCTTACTCCTGTAAGTGAAGCTCTTATATACATGAAACGAGGAAAATGTATTGTGGTAGGGGGAAAAGAGGATTCTGTTCTCGACAGTAGAAAACTAAAAATATACTGCGTAGAACAGGACGTTGCCCTGAAACAATTTGACGAAGTTGGACATTCCCTGGAGTATTCGGAAGATATATATAAAACCTTTGCGGTGCTTATGGTTTTAATTAGATTATATAAGGAGTTTTAATTGATTTAAACCGTGCTATAGTGTATAATAGATGGGATGGTTTTTATGGATAAAAGGAGGTATATAGATGGGATTTTTTAAAGATTTTAAGAGGGACTTTGCTCAGGCAGTAAACGAACTTATGCCGGATAAAGATGAACTTGCAAATGAATACGATGACGAGGATATGGTAAATACTTTTGACGAGGAAGATGACATTGATATTGCTCCAGAGGATATGATGGAAGATTTGGACGATTTTACCATTGGCAACACCTACGCACCTGAGGTTAAAGAAGAGTATAATGAGCCTGAGGATGATGAGGAGAGAGTCGAATCTTCAAATGGTTTGGCTAATATACCAAATGCAGAGGTTATTGCAGAACCTAATATCATAGACAATGATGATTTGGTGGATGAAGCCAAGGAGGAAGCTGTTATAGTTGATATGTCAGCCGAAACAGAGGTGTCTTTAGAGGATGAACTTGCTATGTTGGATGAGCTAGATGAGGAGAATATGGAAGAAAACCTTCCTGATGCTCTTGAAACCGAATCTGATGTAGAGGAAGCTTCCAAGGAAGAACTTAAAGATGTGGATTTGAATAAGGCAGTTGAAGAAGCTATTTTAAAGCATGACGAAGATACTTCTGAACAGACACAGGACGAAGATAACTTTGAGGAGGATAGTATGGCAGATATTGCAACAAAGATAGACGAAGATATTAAGGCAAAGGAACAGGATCCTTCAAGTGTCCTTGCTGATGATACAACTTATATTACAAAGGGTACTACCATCAAGGGTAACATCGAGACAGATGGTGGTGTGGACATTATTGGTACTGTAGAAGGCAATGTTACCTGTGCAGGCAAACTTATTGTAGGTGGCTTTGTTAAAGGTAATGTTGACGCAGGAGAGGTTTATGCTAACGCCGCTAAAATTGAAGGTGAGATAGTTGCTACAGGCAGTGTAAAGATAGGCGTTGGCTCTGTAGTAGTTGGCAATGTACAGGCTACTTCAGCAGTGGTTGCAGGAGCGGTTAATGGCGATATTGACGTTCAGGGACCTGTTATTGTAGATTCTACAGCGGTTATTATGGGTAATATTAAGTCACGCTCAGTACAGATAAATAATGGAGCGGTTATTGAGGGCTTTTGTTCACAGTGTTATTCAGAGATAGATGTTAAGAGCTTTTTTGAGTAGGAGATTTGATATGGAAATGAAGAGAATACTTCTAAAGCTAAGCGGAGAGGCTTTGGCTGGAGATAAAAAAACAGGCTTTGATGAGGAGACAGTTGTTGCCGTTGCAAAGCAGGTAAAGGAAATTGTTGACAAAGGTATACAGGTATCTATCGTTATCGGTGGTGGTAACTTCTGGAGGGGAAGGACTTCAGAGAACATGGATAGAGTTAAGGCAGACCAGATTGGTATGCTTGCCACCGTTATGAATTGTATATACACTGCAGATATGTTTCGCTCAGTGGGACTTAAGACTCACATTATGACACCTTTTGTATGTGGCAATGTAACTGAACTTTTTACAAAGGATAAGGCTGTTGAGTATCTTGAGGCAGGCGAAGTGGTATTCTTTGCCGGAGGAACCGGGCACCCATATTTTTCAACAGATACAGCAACTGTTCTCATGGCTATAGAGGTTTCTACGGACGTTATACTTATGGCAAAGGCTATTGATGGAGTTTACGACAGTGACCCTAAGACTAATCCTGATGCAAAAAAATATGATCGCATGAGCATCAGTGAGATAGTTGACAAGAAACTTGGAGTAATAGACCTTTCAGCAGCAGTTCTTGCTATGGAGAACAAAATGCCTATGATGCTTTTCGGGCTCAATGATGAAGGCAGTATAGTAAAGGCAGTAACAGGTGGATTTACAGGAACTCTTGTAGATACAGACTAATAATACATTTTAGGAGGAATATTTATGTTATCACAGTATGAAAACAAAATGACAAAGGCATTAGACAATCTTTTATCAGAGTATGCAGGTATCAGAGCAGGTAGAGCTAACCCACATATTCTTGACAAGCTTAGAGTGGATTATTATGGTTCACCTACTCCAATGCAGCAGGTGGCAAATATTACAGTACCAGAGGCTAGAACACTTATGATTCAGCCATGGGAGTCAAGTCTTATCAAGGAGATTGAGAAGGCTATTATGAATTCAGATTTAGGTATTACGCCTAACAACGATGGCAAGTGTGTAATCCTTAACTTCCCAGAGCTTACTGAGGAAAGAAGAAAGGATTTATCAAAGGATATCAAGAAAAAAGGTGAGGCTGCTAAGGTGGCTGTTCGTAATATTCGTAGAGATGCAAATGATGCCCTTAAGAAGATGAATAAAGCTAACGAGATATCAGAGGATGAGCTTAAGACTAATGAGGACAAGGTTCAGAAGATGACTGATAAGTTTGTAGCTGATATTGACAAGGCTGTTGAGGAAAAGACCAAGGAGATTATGACAGTATAATTATGGAAAAGCTGATTGACGGAGAGAAGTTAAATATACCACAGCATGTGGCTATCATAATGGACGGCAATGGCAGATGGGCAAAGAAAAGACTTATGCCTCGAAACTTTGGACACAAAGCAGGTGCCAAGGTGGTGGAGCAGATGTGTGAGGATGCTTACAATTTAGGAGTAAAATATCTCACAGTATATGCATTTTCTACTGAGAACTGGAAGCGCTCCGTTGAGGAGGTTTCGGGTATTATGAACCTGCTAAGACACTATCTTATTGACTGTATTGAGAGAGCCTCAAAGAATAATATGAGGGTTCGTGTTATTGGCGATAGAACTGCTCTTGATGCAGATATAGTGGAGAAGATAGAGGAACTTGAGACTATAACTGCCAAGTATGATGGACTTAACTTTACTATAGCTCTAAACTATGGCGGAAGAGACGAATTAAGACGTGGTGTACAGGATATAGCAAGGAAGGTGGCTTCTGGTGAGATATCACCAGAAACTATAGATGAAGCTCTTATATCAGCTAGCTTAGATACCAGAGATATACCAGATCCAGATCTTATGATTAGAACAAGTGGTGAGTACAGATTGTCTAACTATCTTATATGGCAGCTTGCTTACACAGAATTTTATTTTACAGATGTATTATGGCCGGATTTTACAGTGGAAGACTTGAAAGAGGCTATAAGATATTACAATGGCAGAGAAAGACGATATGGTGGGGTAAAATAGATGTTTAAAACCAGATTATTAAGTGGAATAGTTTTAGTAATACTTGTTATAGGTGTTTTGTATTTAGGAGGATATGTTACAGGAGCCACAATGTTCTTGTTGTCCATAGGTGGTGTTTTTGAACTCCTTCGTATATACAACCTTCATAATACAGCTATAGGATATATTACATCTATTGCAACTGCAGCATATTATGGATTACTTATGTTTGATTATGAGCAGTACATTATGCCACTTATGTTGGCGTTTGTATTGGCAATTTTATCAGCCTATGTTATTACATATCCTAAGTACAAGGATAAGGATGCTATGGCAGCTGTGCTGGCGTTTTTCTATGTTTCAGTTATGCTTTCTTATGTATATCAGATTAGAGAACTTAAATATGGAGGAGCTCTTGTTGTTATGATATTTATATGCTCATGGGTAAATGATACCTGTGCATATTGTGTGGGCGTTACAATGGGTAAACACAAGATGACTCCAAAACTTAGTCCTAAGAAGAGCGTTGAAGGTCTTATAGGTGGTATTGCAGGCTCTGCTATATTTGGGGCCCTTTATGGTATATTTTTCAACAAACAGGTATATGCTTTAGATAAGGCTCCGATTATATTTGCTGTTATTGGTGCTCTTGGAGCAGTGATGGCAGTTATTGGAGATTTGACGGCTTCAGCCATAAAAAGAAATAATGATATCAAGGACTATGGCAAGCTGATACCGGGGCATGGTGGTATTATGGATAGATTTGACAGTATTATTTTTACTGCACCGATTATATATTATTGCCTGTTATATATGACAGGTAACCTTGGAGGTTAATCGTTTTGAAAAAAATAGCAATCATTGGTTCTACAGGTTCCATAGGAACACAAACCCTAGAGGTCGTAAGAACCAATAAAGATATACAAGTAACTGCCATATCAGCGGGAAGCAATGTGGAGTTACTCATAGAACAGGCTAAGGAATTTAAACCTTACATAGTTGGAATTTGGAGTGAAGACAAGGCTTCTTTGTTACGTGAGGCCTTGTCTGAATTTGATATAAGGATAGTCACAGGTATGGAGGGGCTTTTGGAGATTGCCCGTATGCCTGAGTCAGAGATATTGGTTACTGCCATAGTTGGAATGATAGGTATAAGACCTACCATAGAGGCTATTAAAGCCGGCAAGGACATAGCTCTTGCTAATAAGGAGACTTTAGTTACAGCGGGACATATTATTATGCCTCTTGCAAAGAAAAAAGGAGTATCCATACTTCCTGTAGACAGTGAGCATTCCGCTATATTCCAGTGTATTCACGGTGAGATGAACAACAAGATAAGCAGGCTTCTTGTGACAGCTTCGGGGGGACCATTCAGAGGAAAGGATAGGGCGTACCTTGAGAATGTTACAGTGGAAGATGCTTTGAAACATCCTAATTGGGCTATGGGACAAAAAATAACCATAGATTCTGCTACACTGGTTAACAAAGGACTAGAGGTTATAGAAGCCAAGTGGCTTTTTGATATAGAGCCGGAGAATATTGAAGTAGTTGTTCAACCACAGAGTATTATTCATTCTATGGTTGAGTTTGAGGATGGTTCCATAAAGGCACAGCTAGGCACACCGGATATGAAGCTTCCTATCCAGTATGCGCTGTATTATCCTGAGAGAAGATATTTACCAGGGGATAGACTTGATTTTAGTGCCCTTTCAGGTATAATCATTGACACTCCGGATATGGATACCTTCAAGGGTCTTTCCTTTGCATATAGAGCGATAAAAACCGGTGGCTCAATGCCTACAGTGTTTAATGCGGCAAACGAAAAGGCGGTAGCACTTTTCTTGGACAGAAAAATTAAATTTTTACAGATATATGATATTATAGATGCCTGTATGAAGGCTCACAGCCTTATACAAAATCCTACCCTGGATGAGATACTTGCTACAGAACAGTGGGTATACTCATATATAGAGGATTACATGGCATAAAGGAGTATTGGTATGAGTATTATTTTGATTATTATTATTTTTGGGGTTATAGTTTTTTTTCATGAGTTTGGTCATTTTATTTTTGCGAAACTAAATCATATAGCAGTAAACGAATTTGCCATTGGTATGGGTCCTGCTATATTTTCCTTCAAAAAAAAGGAAACTAAATATTCTCTAAGACTCTTCCCATTAGGTGGATATTGTATGATGGAAGGCGAAGATTCTGCCTCGGATTCAGAGTATTCTTTCAGTAATAAACCTGTATGGGTCAGAATGATAGTAGTGGTTGCAGGACCAATATTTAACTTTATCCTTGCTTTTGTCTTTGCCGTTATATTGATTCATTTTACCGGTTGCGACCCTGCAACTCTTTACTATGTTCAGCCGGGCAGTGGTGCCTATGAGGCGGGTATTAAAGAAGGAGATACCATTATCGCCATAAATGGTGAAAAGATATACAATTATAGAGAATTGCTTTTATATATGCAGCTTAACGATGCCTCAGAGCCTATAGAGTTTACTATGAAGACTCCGGAGGGGAAAGAATATGTTACAGTAGTAACTCCAAAGTTAAATGAAAATGGGGAATATAAACTGGGTGTACAAGGCGGTTATGTTGACACAAAGAATTTTGGAACAGATTTAAAATACGGTGCCTTGGAGCTTAGATACTGGATGAAGGCAACTGTCACAAGCCTTAAGCTTATTGTTACCGGAGGAGTTTCCGGGGACGATGTTATGGGTCCTATTGGAGTTGGTGGTGCCTTTGATGATGTTATTGACGAGGTCAAAGAAGTCAGTGGTAACAAAAAGGAAGAGGTTATTAATATTATTCTTAATATGCTTAACTGGTGTATACTTTTAAGTGTAAATCTGGGTGTTATGAATCTTCTCCCAATACCTGCATTGGACGGAGGACGATTATTATTCCTTATCATTGAAGCTATAAGACGAAAAAAGATACCGGAGGAAAAGGAAGCCCTTGTAAACTTCATCGGTTTTGTTCTTCTTATCATTCTCATGGTAGTAGTAATGTTTAATGATATAAAAAACGTATTCTTTTAATTGATTAAGTCCTACAAAAGGAGATGATTATATGGCATTTCACAGAGATAACACAAAGGTTGTTCATATAGGTGAGGCTGTTATAGGTGGGGGCAACCCTATTCTTATACAGTCAATGACTAACACTGACACAGCGGACGTTTCTGCAACTGTTGCTCAGATACTTAGACTTGAGGAAGCAGGCTGTCAGATAGTAAGATGCACCGCAAACACCGAAGCGGCCGCTAAAGCATTTGGTGAAATTAAAAAGCACATTCACATACCTATAGTTGCAGACATACATTTTGACTATAAGATGGCCATTATTGCCATGGAATCAGGGGCAGACAAAATTCGTATAAACCCTGGTAATATTGGAGGAGAAGAAAATTTAAAAAAGGTAGTAGCCGTGGCAAAGGAAAAGGGTATACCTATCCGTGTTGGAGTGAATTCTGGCTCTTTGGAAAAAGAAATAGTTGCTAAGCATGGTGGTGTCACTGCCCAGGGTATCGTGGAAAGCGCCTTGGACAAGGTGGCTATGATAGAAGCCTGTGACTATGATAATATAGTTATAAGCATCAAGTCTTCTGATGTTGTGATGTGTGTAAAAGCTCATGAACTTATTGCATCCAAGACAAGATATCCTCTCCATGTAGGTATAACCGAAGCTGGTACTCTTTACAGAGGTAATATTAAGTCTGCAGTGGGCTTAGGTATGATACTTGGTCAGGGTATAGGAGATACTATAAGGGTTTCGCTTACCAGTGACCCTGTAGATGAGATAGTTTCAGCAAAAACAATACTTCGAACATTGAAACTTCGAAGGGATGGTATCGAGCTTGTGTCTTGTCCAACCTGTGGAAGAACAAAGATAGATATGATTGGTTTAGCCCAGCAGGTTGAAAAACTAATTCAGGAGTATGACCACCTCAGTATAAAGGTGGCTGTTATGGGGTGTGCTGTAAATGGTCCGGGAGAGGCCAAGGAGGCTGAACTTGGAATTGCAGGCGGCGTAGGTGAAGGTCTTTTGTTCAAGAAAGGTCAGATTATACGAAAAATGCCACAGGAGGAGTTGCTCTTAGCTTTAAAGCAGGAGTTAGATAATTGGGAGGAATAGTTTTGGACACTAAATCATTCAAAGAAGTTTTTCCTGGTCTTAAGTTAGATAAACAGTTAGATGACCTTTTAGGTCAAACAAAAGTAGAGAATATAACCATGTTCAAACACGAAAAGAAGATGGTTATTTCTATTTGCAGTGAAAACTTAATTGCCAAAAAACTTATATATAAAGCCCAAGAGCAGATAAAAGACTTTGTTTTCGGAATGAAAGGCTCTGAAAAAGTAGTTATAAAGGAGAGATACATACTCTCTAAGCAATATAAGTTAAAGCACCTTACTGATATATACAAGGACAGCTTTCTGGAGGAAATTAAAACCATAAGCTATGTTAATTTTAGAATCCTAGACAGGGCAGAATGGTTTTATAATGACGATATATTAACTCTTGCAGTGGAGGATACCCATATTGCAAAAAGCCATTCCTTTGGCATAAAGGAGTACCTTGAAACTACTTTTTTGGAAAGGTTTGGCATGGAGGTAAAGGTAGGCTTTAACTATACAGAGGAGCAAAAGAGCAAGCTTAGGGAAGCAAATGAAATAAGACTTAAGCAAGAACTTGCAGCCATTCAAGTGGCAAATGATGCTCTTAGACCAAGGGAGGAGTCTGTTTCTGAAAATGTTGCTGAGGAACAAAGAAGTCAGGAAAATAGCATAGAGTTATCTGTGGATAAGTCTGTAGCTAATCAGGGAGAAAAAACTGACAAGAAGGACAAGGAAGAAGCATCGAAGAATGTTCCTACAAAGACCTCGGAGGCGCCATATCAGGGAAAGGGTCAGACTAAAAAGACTAACCATCAGGATCCTGATGTTTTCTTTGGCAAGAATTGCGAAGGGGACATTGTGCCTATATGTGACCTCTACGATGGTATAGGACCTGTTTGTATTCACGGTCAGATCATATCGTTAGAGGATAGGGAGTTAAAGAGTGGTAAATTCATAATAAGCGGAACTATAACTGATTTTACTGACACCATTGCTTTTAAAATATTTGTTCAGCCAGATGACAGAGACCCTATTCTGGAGGAACTAAAAAAGGACAAGTTTTATATCATAAAGGGTGTACCTTTATATGATTCTTACGCAAAGGAAGTATCTGTATCATCTATTACAGGTATAAAGCCAGCTAACGATTTTAGAGTAAAGCGTGTTGACACGGCAATAGATAAGAGAGTAGAGCTTCATCTGCACACAGTGATGAGTGAGATGGATAGCGTGGTGGATATCAAAAAGCTTATAAATCGTGCTAAGGAATGGGGACACAAAGCCATAGCCATAACAGATCATGGATGTGTACAGGCATTTCCGGTTGCGAACCATTGTGTGTCAAAGGATGAGGATTTCAAAATTATATATGGTGTAGAGGGTTATTTTGTAGATGACTTAAAGGACCTGGTGGTCAACGACAAGGGACAGAGTATTGATTCGGAATATGTGGTGTTTGATATAGAAACTACAGGTTTGAGTCCTAAACACAACAAGATTATAGAGATTGGCGCAGTTCGAATTAAGGATGGAAAGATACAGGATACATATTCCAGATTTGTAAATCCACAGGTGCCTATCCCTTACTCTATAACAAAACTCACGTCAATTAACGATGGCATGGTTATGGAAGCACCTACCATAGAGGAGGTGTTGCCAGAGTTTTTAGAATATGTTGGTGATGCCATCCTTGTAGCTCACAATGCAGGTTTTGATACCGGTTTTATCAAGGAGTTTGCAAAGAGACAAGAACTTGCTTTTGACAGTACCATAGTGGACACTATGACTTTAGCTCACGTGCTTATACCAGAGCTTGGTAAGTATACCTTGGACAGACTATGTAAGCAGTTTAACGTATCTCTGGAGAATCATCATAGAGCCTGTGACGATGCTGCGGCTACTGCTGAAATATTTGTAAAAATGATTCGTATGATAAAGGAAAGGGAAGTAACCACCATAAAGGAATTAAACGCTATGGGGGCTACATCTGCTGACTCTATTAAAAAGGCAAAGACTTACCATGGTATTATTCTTGTGAAAAATGAGGTGGGAAGGGTAAATCTTTACAGACTTATTTCAGAGTCCCATATTAACTACTTTAACAGACGACCAAGAATACCTAAGAGTCTTATTAACAAGTACAGAGAAGGGCTTATTATAGGCTCGGCATGTGAGGCGGGAGAGCTGTATCAGGCAATGCTTTATAACAACAGCGAGGATGAAATTACCAGACTTGCAAACTTCTATGACTACTATGAGATACAGCCCACAGACAACAATAAGTTTATGCTTAGGGAGGATAAAATACCTGTAAATTCGGTGGAGGATTTAGAGGAGATAAATCGTCGCATCGTTGACTTAGGTAAACAATTTAACAAGCCTGTTGTTGCGACATGTGATGTTCATTTTCTTGATCCGGAGGATGAGATATACCGAAGAATAATTATGGCAGGAAAAGGGTTTGCAGACGCAGATAACCAACCGCCACTATATTTTAGAACCACGGAAGAGATGCTGGCAGAGTTTCAGTACTTAGGCAATGAGCTTGCCAAGGAAGTGGTTATTACAAATACTAACAAGATAGCAGATATGATAGAAAAGATATCGCCGGTAAGACCGGATAAACAACCTCCTATCATTGAAAATTCCGACGAGACACTGACTAATATATGTTACGACAAGGCTCATGAGATATACGGACCTGACTTGCCGGAAATAGTCGTAAACAGGTTGGAAAAGGAACTGAATTCCATTATAACAAATGGCTTTGCCGTTATGTATATTATCGCCCAAAAACTGGTTTGGAAGTCTAATGATGATGGATATCTGGTAGGCTCAAGAGGTTCAGTTGGTTCCTCCTTTGTTGCCACTATGGCAGGTATAACAGAGGTAAATCCTCTGCCTGCTCATTACATATGTCCACATTGCTTCTTTACAGACTTTGATTCAGAAAATGTAAAGCCATACCAGATGCAGGGACAATCAGGTTGTGATATGCCGGACAGGCAGTGCCCGCAATGTGGTACCCAGCTTAAAAAAGAAGGTCACGACATACCTTTTGAGACCTTCCTTGGATTCAAGGGTGACAAGGAGCCGGATATAGACCTTAATTTCTCTGGTGAATATCAACCAAATGCCCACGCATATACAGAGGAGCTTTTTGGTAAGGGAAAGGCATTTAGAGCAGGAACTATAGGAACTATGGCGGAGAAGACTGCCTTTGGTTTTGTGTATAACTACTACAAGGATAAGGGCGAGGAAAAACGACGTTGCGAAATGGAACGACTGGCGCTAGGGTGTACAGGAGTTAAAAGAACTACAGGACAGCATCCTGGAGGAATGATAGTGCTTCCTTCCCACGAGGAAATATATTCCTTTACTCCTATACAAAAACCTGCTAATGATATGACAACAGATATTATTACTACTCATTTCGAGTACCACTCTATAGATCATAACTTGCTTAAGTTAGATATACTGGGACACGATGATCCAACTATGATTAGGCGTTTGGAGGACTTAACAGGAGTTGATGCAAAGACCATTCCTTTGGATGATAAGACCGTTATGTCCCTGTTTCACAGTACGGAGGCTTTAGGTATATCTCCAGAAGATATAGGTGGTACTAAACTTGGGTCTTTAGGTGTTCCGGAGTTTGGCACAGAATTTGCTATGCAGATGCTTATAGATGCCAATCCTCAGAATTTCTCTGACCTGGTTCGTATAGCAGGACTTTCCCATGGTACTGACGTGTGGCTTGGAAATGCCCAAACACTTATACAGGAGGGTAAATGTGTCCTTGGAACAGCAATATGTACCCGAGATGATATTATGATATATCTTATCAATATGGGGCTTGAATCGGGACTTGCTTTTACCATTATGGAGAGCGTTCGTAAGGGAAAAGGTCTTAAACCGGAATGGGAGGAGGAAATGACCTCTCATGGTGTGCCGGATTGGTACATATGGTCATGTAAAAAAATAAAATATATGTTCCCTAAAGCCCATGCGGCAGCTTATGTTATGATGGGGTGGAGAGTGGCGTATTACAAGGTAAACTATCCTCTTGCTTACTACACAGCATTTTTCAGTATAAGAGCATCAGCCTTCGATTACAAGCTTATGTGTCAGGGCAAAGAGGCTTTAGAGGCTAATCTAAAGGAACTTCAAAAGACGGACAAAAAAGATATGACAGCCACTGTAAAGGATACTATCCGAGATATGAAGATAGTTCAGGAAATGTATGCAAGAGGCATAGAGTTTATGCCTATAGACTTATATAGAGCTGACGCTGAGAGGTTCCAAATAATAGACGGAAAAATTATGCCTAGTTTTGGCTCTCTTCCAGGTATGGGTGCAAAGGCGGCAAGGAGTTTACAGGAGGCGGCGGCAAAGGGCCCATTTATGTCAAAAGAAGATATAAAGATTCGTGGAAAAGTATCAAAGACCATACTGGACGATATGGATAGCCTTGGACTGTTGTCTGGATTACCGGAAACAAATCAATATGATTTCTTTAGTATGCTTCAATAAAGAGTTGATATTTTGTCCCAAATATATTAGAATATAGCTATATGTTTTAAAGGACGTGAGGATATGAGTAATCAAAATACCCAGGATATAGGAATAATAAGAGAAACCTTAATAGAAGTTCCGGATATACTGGCGCAGGTATATGAGGCCTTGTCAGAAAAAGGATACAATCCGGTCAGCCAGATAGTTGGATATGTTATGAGCGGTGATCCAACATATATTACCAGCTACAAGAACGCCAGAAGTCTCATTATGAAGGCTGAGCGAGACGAGATTATTGAGGTTTTATTAGAGAATTATATTGACACCAGATTAAAGTAGATATTTACTTAACTAACTATGGATATAGTCACCGCAGGATTGGAGAACTGTCTGGCTATATCCTTAATTAGTGTGAGGACTTAATATGAGAATTATAGGATTAGACTACGGAACAAAAACAGTGGGAGTTGCCATAAGTGATGAGAGAGGTATCATTGCCAGTCCCTATGTAACCATAGAGAGAAAACATGCTACAAAACTTCGACAGACATACGCCCAGATTGAGGATATTATAAGAGAATATGAAATAGGACTTATAGTTCTTGGCTTGCCTAAGAATATGAACAACACTGAGGGAGAAAGAGCTGTTGCTACAAAGGAGTTTGGTGAAAACCTGGAACGTAGAACAGGTATCAAGGTTGAGCTTGTGGATGAGAGGCTTACTACGGCTCAGGCAGACCGTATATTGGAGTCCACAGGTGTTGCTATAAGTGCCAGAAAGGAACACATTGACAAAATGGCTGCAGCTATTATTTTACAGACGTACTTAGATATGCAGTCAAATCACGCAGACAAATAAGAGGTAGGCAATATGGATAATAATCAAAACAACTACGAAAAAATGTCCTTTGAAACAGAGGAAGGTACAGAGGAATTATATATATTAGAGCAAACCATGTTAGCAGGAGTAAATTACCTGTTACTTACTGATGACCCATACAGCGACGAGGCTTGTTTTATTGTGCTTAAGGAAGTGCCTGACGAGGGGGATTCCGATATGGCAACCTACGATACAGTTGAAGATGACGAAGAATTAAAAGCCATCATAAAAGTATTTGATGAATTATTAGAGGATTTCGATTTGGAGGTATAATTTTGAAAGATATAAGTAACAAGGTGAAGATTATTCCATTAGGAGGATTGGAACAGATTGGAATGAACATCACCGCAATAGAATATGACGATAGTATTATCGTTATAGACTGTGGACTTGCATTTCCTGAGGATGAGATGTTGGGTATAGATTTAGTTATACCGGACATAACCTACCTAAAGGAAAATGCAGACAAGGTAAAAGGTCTTCTTGTAACCCATGGTCATGAGGATCATATAGGTGCTATTCCGTACATTGAGAATGAGCTTAATATGCCTATATATACTACAAAGCTTACTATGGCTCTTATTGAGAACAAGCTTAAAGAGCATAACAATATAAACAATGTAAAAAGAAAAGTAGTAAAACACGGACAGATTATCAACTTAGGTTGTTTTCGTATAGAGTTCATAAGGACTAACCATTCCATAGTGGATGCAGCGGCACTTGCCATATATACACCTGAGGGTATTATAGTTCACACGGGAGATTTTAAGGTGGATTACACACCGGTATTTGGTGAGATGATAGACCTTCCTAGATTTGGAGAACTTGGCAAAAAGGGAGTTCTTGCTCTTATGGCGGACTCTACTAACGCAGAAAGACCGGGGTATACCCAATCTGAAAAAACAGTTGGTAAAACCTTTGATAACTTATTCGCAGACAATAGAGAACATCGTATTATTATAGCTACCTTTGCTTCTAACGTAGACCGAGTTCAGCAGATTATAAACTCTGCTTACAAGTACGGCAGGAAGGTTGTGGTAGAGGGTAGAAGTATGGTGAATATCATAAGTACGGCTACTGAACTTGGATATATAAACATACCGGATAATACACTTATTGAGATAGAACGCATAAAAGATTATCCGGATGAGCAGATAGTTCTTATCACCACAGGCAGTCAGGGCGAGAATATGGCAGCGTTATCCCGTATTGCTGCAAACATTCACAACAAGATAAGCATAATGCCGGGGGATGTAGTTATTTTCTCTTCCAACCCAATACCAGGTAATGAAAAGGCTGTATTCAAGGTTATTAACGAGCTTGAAATGAAAGGAGCTCATGTTATATTCCAGGACACTCATGTGTCAGGACATGCCTGCCAGGAAGAGCTTAAGCTAATGTATGCCTTAACTAAGCCTAAGTATGCTATACCTGTTCACGGAGAGTACAGACACTTAAAGCGTCACGCTGAGCTTGCTGTTGAGATGGGCGTTGAGAAGGAACATGTAAAGATTCTTACCACTGGTGATGTGCTTGCCATAGGAGGGGATACCTTTGAGGTGGTTGACAAGGTGGTTGCCCAGGGCATACTTGTAGATGGACTTGGAGTTGGAGATGTGGGAAATATAGTTCTAAGAGATAGACAGCATCTTTCTCAAAATGGACTTATGATAGTGGTTGTTACCCTTGAGAGAGAGACCAATCAGGTTATTGCGGGACCTGATATAGTATCTAGGGGCTTTGTGTATGTTCGTGAGTCAGAGACTCTTATGGATGAGTGCAGAGAAGTTGTTGGAGAAGCTTTATATTCCTGTCTCGATAGAGGTATATCAGACTGGGGCAAGATTAAGAATAGCATTAAGGATTCCCTAGGAGAGTTCCTGTGGAAAAGAACCAAGAGAAGTCCAATGATTCTTCCTATTATCACAGAGGTATAACGTTATGAAAGAAGTCATAAACCAAAGCAAAGAACTGAATAAGCGAATACTGGATTCCACAGAATACAAGTACTATCTGGAGACCAAGAAAAGCCTAAAGGATAGCCCAGAGCTATCCCATCAGTTAAAGGAGTTCAGAAGACGAAATTATGAGCTGCAGAATCGTCAGGGAGTGAATCCTTACGACGAGTTGTGCAACTTGGTTAGGGAGTACGACGATTTGCTTCACAATTCTACAGTGAGCAACTTCCTAAGAGCAGAGCAGCATATATGTAGAATGATGCAGGAAGTATATAATTCTATTGCAGAAGGATTGGAGTTGGATTATTTAGATGAGTAAGAAAAAGAAAAAAAGAGGAACAGATGAAGTAGTAAAGGTAGGTCTTAAAAAAGCCACTGGATTTACAGGAGGATTACTTATTAACATAGTTATTGTATTCCTCGTAATAAAAGTGTTTTCTTTTGCCTTCGATTTTACCTATAGTGTATTTGGAGATGTGGCAAAGGACCCTATATCAAGAGAGGTTTCTGTTGTGGAGATACCTGCGGATTCTTCCATATTGCAGATTGGAGAGGCCTTAGAGGATAGTGGCATCATTGACAACAAATATGCCTTCTGGGCAAAGATAAAGATAAAGGGATATAGCAATATGATTATTCCGGGCAAATACGGACTTTCACCAGCTATGACTTATGAAGAAATTATCAACGTAATATGTCGTATTGAACTAGAGGAAGAGGAGGAATAATCCTTGTACACTTTAGATAGAGTTTCTTCGTTTATAAAGTCCTTCATAGAAGACGAAGAAGGTTATTTGGGCAGGCTGTATGAGGATGCAGTTGGCAGGGGTATACCTGTCATGAGACCGGAAACCAAGGAACTGCTTAAAACACAGCTTATTTTACACAAACCAACAAAGCTTTTGGAAATAGGAACCGCTGTGGGCTTCTCAGCTCTTTATATGAGTGAGCATGTGGCTCCTGGGGCTACTATAACTACTTTAGAATTATCACCGGAACGGGTAAAAGAAGCCAGAGCCAACATAAAGGCTATGGGAAGAG
This sequence comes from Lachnospiraceae bacterium, assembly GCA_015057515.1. Taxonomy (GTDB): domain Bacteria; phylum Bacillota; class Clostridia; order Lachnospirales; family Lachnospiraceae; genus Coprococcus_C. The sequence continues at coordinate 4,337 of SVED01000023.1, read as the reverse complement.
AGAGTCAAATAAGAGTTATAGAAGGGGATGCGGCAGTCACATTAAAGGAGCTTCCCTCAGATAGCTTTGATTTTGCATTTGTAGATGCAGCTAAGGGACAGTATATATATTACTACCCGGAGGTTATGAGATTGGTTCGTTCGGGAGGACTTATTATCTCGGACAATATATTGCAGGACGGTGATGTGTTGGAGTCGCATTTTCTTGTAGAAAAAAGAAACAGAACCATACATGACAGGATGAGAGAATATTTATACACCATAACTCACGACGAGAGAGTTGATACAGCTCTTTTATCTGTGGGGGATGGAGTGGCAATATCAGTAAAACGATAGATATTTATAGGGATTACATTATGAACAAAAAACCAGAACTACTGATACCTGCAGGTAGCTTAGAAGTGCTAAAGGTAGCCATCGATTACGGAGCAGATGCTGTGTATATAGGAGGGCAAAAATTTGGTCTTCGTGCTAAGGCGGGTAACTTTACAATAGAAGAGATGATAGAGGCGGCAGATTATGTTCACGCAGCTAAAAGAAAGTTATACGTGACTGTAAATATATTTGCCCACAATGCAGACCTTGAGGGAGTGGAGGAGTATTTCCATGCCTTAAAGGATGCTGGTTTAGAAGAAAAAATAGATGCATTTATTATATCTGACCCGGGTATATTTACTCTTGCAAAAAAGATACTTCCGGGTATAGAGATACACATCAGTACTCAGGCAAACAATACAAATTATCTGACTTACAATTTTTGGTATAATATGGGAGCGACCAGAGTGGTTGCGGCCAGAGAATTATCTTTAAAGGAGATAAGAACCATAAGGGATAATATTCCCAAAGATATGGAGATAGAAGCTTTTATGCATGGTGCTATGTGCATATCTTATTCGGGTAGATGTCTGCTTAGTAGTTATTTTACGGGACGAGACGCAAACAAGGGAGCATGCACTCATCCTTGCAGATGGAAGTATTCTATTGTTGAAGAAAAAAGACCTGGAGAGTATCTTCCTGTGGAAGAAGATGACAGAGGAACATATATATTTAACTCCAAGGATTTGTGTATGATTAACTATATACCTGAGATGATTGAGGCGGGTATAGATTCCTTCAAGATAGAAGGTCGTATGAAAACGGCTTTATATGTAGCGGTAGTTACAAGAACCTACAGACAGGCCATAGATGACTATTATACATCTAAAGAACTTTATGACAGCAGACAGGATTATTACAATCAGGAGATATCTGCCTGTACCTTTAGGCAGTTTACAACAGGATTCTACTTTGGTAAAACAGATGAGAATTCTCAGATATACGACAATAACACCTATATCAAGAACTACACCTATCTTGGTACAGTGGAGGATATAACCAAGGAAGGATACCTGGTGATTCATCAAAAGAACAAGTTCCTTGTAGGGGACGAGATTAGCTTTATGTTATATGATGGCACAAACAAGGATACAAGAGTAACAGCCATCTATGATGAGAGAATGACATCTATGGAGTCAGCCCCTCATCCAAAACAGCTACTATATATAAAAGTGGAAGATGCATCTTCTATAGAAAAGGGAATGATTATACGTTCAAAGCACTGCGAAGCTTAAGCAGTGCTTTTTTTTCTATTCGTGAAACATAAGACCTGGATATGCCTAGCATAATTGCAATATCCCTTTGAGTCATTTCTTCCGTATTACATAAACCATATCTGAGCATCAAAACCTTTTGTTCTCTAGGGTCTAAAACTTCTTTAAACAGGTGACTTATTTTTTCTATATTATCTGAAGTGATAATGCCGCTTAATACATTTTCATCATCGCAGCTTATAATATCCATAAGGCTTATTTCGTTTCCTTCCTTGTCTGTGCCTATGGGTTCATAAAGGGAAACTTCTCGGGCTTCTTTTCTCTCCTGGCGAAGTCGCATAAGAAGTTCGTTTTCGATACAGCGGGAGGCGTAAGTTACCAAACGGCTACCTTTGGAAGAATCGTAGGAGTTAATTGCTTTAATTAGTCCTATGGTGCCTATGGATATCATGTCTTCCAGATCCCGGTTTGTTGCTTGGTATTTCTTCACAATGTGAGCCACCAATCTGAGATTGTATTCTACCAAAGTATTTCTTGCCTCGATATTTCCTTTTTTCGCCATTTCCAGATAGTGGGCTTCCTCTTGGGCGTTTAAAGGTCGCTTAAATGTTTGCAATGCTCATGGCCTCACACAATCCCTCTTTCTTATATCTTATGACCGAAATCTAAAAAAGTGCTTTTCCTATAAAAAAACATAGCTTTAACAAAGTGAAGTTATATTTACTTGATGTGATATGAGATATTTGATAAAATAAAATAGTTATGAAAAAAATGAAAGAGGTATTCGAAAATGATAGATTGGAATAAGGAAATTACCTTGGATGATGAAAAGGGAATAAAGCGATTTATTGTTGCTATGGGGCTTACAGCGTGGCTTGTTTATTTGTTGCCTAATTTATTGGATTATGTTTGGAATATTAAGCTGTGGCGAGTTTTGCAGGGCGTTATTAGAATTATTATAGTTCTTCCTGCGGTGTGGGCTTATAAAAAAAGTGGAAGAAAAATAAAAGACTTGCTTACCATAGGAAGTTGGAAATATTATGCTAGAGCTATGGCGGTAGCACTTTTTTTCCTGGTGGCATTTACTGTAATTCCATTTTTATCTAAGATGGATGAGATGAAGAATGTTTTTGTGCTTCCTCTGTCTATGACTTGGTATGTTATAATTATATACATTTTTTTCACAGCTCCTACGGAGGAATTTATATACAGGGGATATATGTTGGAAACCTTTAAGGGGTGGTTTGATAAAAAACCATTCCTTGCTCCTTTGTTTGCTGGAATAGTATTTGGACTTATGCATTTTGGCGGTGGTTTATACAGCATGGTGTTAACAACAGTAATAGGATGTACCTGGTCGTTTCTTAGATACTACAATGTGTGTAACTTTATGTCCATAGTGGTTGCTCATGGATTATATAACACAATGATTTTCTTGTTTAATTATTTTGCCAGAGTACTATTAATCAGGTACTCATAAGACTATGTTGGACACAAAATATTATACTTTTCATTTAATATAAAATGTGATATAATGTCGATATATGTATATAAATAATAGGAAAGGAATTGTACTATGCGATTAAGTAGCGGAAGAAAAAAGATTCGTGTAGGTGATTTGCTTGTTGAAGCAGGAGCTATTACAGAGGAAGAACTTCAAGAAGCATTGGCCTACCAAAAAGAAAATGGTGGCAGAATTGGTAACGTTATTATGGAAATGGGCTTCATTAGCCAGGAACTCCTTATTACAGTTCTTACCACACAGTTAGGTGTAGATTACATAGAGACCAAGGCGTGTAAGCTGGACGATAACATTTTAAAGCTTGTGCCTGAGAATCTGGTCAATAAATATAAAGCGATTCCAATAGGTTATGACGAGTACAATCCTAATATCCTTCGTGTAGCCATGGTGGATCCTATGGATCTTAATGCTGTGGATGATATAAGTATTGCTACCAATGCTCAGGTTGAACCTCTCCTTGCTATGGAAGACGATATTATGGAGACCATTGGTAAGTACTATGGTAATGCGCAGGCGATGGCAGCGGCAGAACAGTATCGTCAGGAAATGGAGAGTGACGGACTTACAGCGGCAGAGGAAGAAGCCCTCAATGAAGATATAGAGAACTCTCCTGTAGTTCTTCTTGTAAAACAGATTATAGAGGGTGGAGTTAGACAGAGAGCATCTGATATTCACATTGAACCACTGGAGAGCAGTGTTCGAGTTAGATATCGTATAGATGGTGCCTTAAAGCATGTTATGACTTATGATTATAGTTTGCTTTCTGGTATTAGTGCCCGTATAAAAATCATCGGCGGTATGGATATAGCAGAGAAGAGAAAACCTCAGGATGGTCGTATTACCATTATGGTTGATCGAAGAGAGTTTGATGTCCGTGTTTCTATGCTTCCTACTGTATACGGCGAGAAAACAGTTATGAGACTTACCTCCAAGGATGGTCTTACAAAGCCTAAGAGCGCCCTTGGATTTGATGAAGAGACTTTGAAGGTATTTGATGGTATCCTCAGTAACCCACATGGTATTATCCTGGTTACAGGACCTACAGGTTCCGGTAAGTCAACAACCCTATATACATCCCTAAGTGAGCTTAACACAGAAGATGTTAACATCATTACAGTTGAAGACCCTGTGGAGGCAAACATCGATGGTATCAACCAGGTACAGGTAAACGTAAAGGCAGAGCTTACATTTGCATCAGCCCTTCGTTCTATCCTTCGTCAGGACCCT
>SVED01000100.1 GCA_015057515.1 Lachnospiraceae bacterium | reverse complement strand
GCCATTGCAATCTAATATATCTCCTCGCTTATAGGGAATAACCGTACTTTCATATCCCTGCTGAGCCAAAACCTGCTGTTCATACTTTTCACCGTCTTTAACGATTATTTTTATCAACATCCCTATAAGCACAATAAACAACGCCAAAAAAACAGCAACTGCTATTTTTAGCCTTGTTTTCATTCTGCTCAAAAAGCGGCGATTATTTTTCTTTTTCTTTTTCATTACTCCTCACCTCTTAGGATGTCATTTATACTGTCTCGTATATAACAAGAAATGTCCTGAGGCTAATTTGCCTCAGGAACATCCTGATACTGCTTCACATAATCTTCATTTGCACTGTCGTAGTATATTACCTGACCTTTTTTTGCATAAACCATCCCTAGCTCATTTATTGCAACATCATTTATATCCTCCAAGGAATACATATTCTCAAGAGAATTTGCATATGCTGCATTATCAGCCTCCAGCATTTCCAGTTGTGCTTCAAGATTATTTATATTGTTTTCCTGATCTGTTATTCTTGATTCCATAAACAAAAGTGCGATACATGATGCAACCATAATCATAACCGATGCAACAACAAACACTGTATACTTAAAACTAAAGGCCAGCGCTCTATCCACATCTTTTGCCATCTTTTTATTTACTTTTCTCTGTGTCTGTGGATTACTGTTTGGTCTTCTCTCAGGTCTTCTCTCAGGCCTGGTTTCTACAGCTGGTTCATAGTCCAACTTTCTAACAGCGCTTCCATCAAAGTATACCATACTTCTTGCTGTTTCCTCTCTCATTGATTACATCTCCTTGTTACTTTATTTTTTCGAACACCCTAAGTTTTGAACTTTTTGCTCGTTTGTTTTCTTCTAATTCCTCATTGCCGGGAACAATAGGTTTCCTTGTCACTATCTTGCCTTGAGATTTTTTTCCACATACACACACTGGAAATCCCGGAGGGCATATACAAGGATTCATATTTTTTCTAAAACTGTTTTTTACAATTCTATCCTCTAATGAATGAAATGTTATTATGGAAAGCCTTCCTTCTGGATTTAGAAGTTCTATCATTTTATCCAAAGAATTTTCCAGAACCTCAAGTTCCTTATTTAATTCAATGCGAATTGCCTGAAATGTTTTCTTTGAAGGATGGCCTGTCCCCTGTCTCATCTTAGCTGGAATGGCTGCTTTTATTATTTCATTCAGCTCTCCTGTAGTCTCAATCGGTTTTTCCTGTCTTGCTCTAACAATATGCTTTGCAATATTTTTGGCAAAACCATCTTCACCATAATCCCTTATGACATGAAACAACTCTTCTTCCGAGTAATCATTCACTATATCCTTTGCAGTCATAGTACTGCTCTGATCCATCCTCATATCCAGAGGTGTATCCTCTCTATATGTAAATCCTCTATCAACATTATCAAGCTGATAGGAGGACACTCCGAGATCCAGGACTATACCATCAACACCGCTGATGTCTAATCCTTTCAACACGGAGTCTATGTCTTGGTAATTGCTATGAACTATAGTAACTTTGTCACTGTAATCCTTTAGCCTTTCTGTAGCCGCCTTAATAGCGTCCATATCTTGATCTATTCCTATAAGTCTCCCGTTTTTGCCCAAACGCTTGCATATCTCTAAGGAATGACCACCTCCACCTAATGTGCCATCTACATAGATTCCATCAGGCTTTATATCTAAACTGTCTATTGTTTCTTCTAAAAGGACTGAAATATGTTTGAATTCCATTTAAATCTCCTATATTCCATACTTAGCACTCATATCAGCAGCGATATCATTAATATCCATTTCCTCAACACTGTTGTACTTATCCCAAGCATCCTTATCCCATATCTCTGCAACAGAACCGTTACCTACCATAACTATCTCTTTATCAATACCTGCCCACTCTCTTAAATTCTGTGGAATAACTATTCTGTACTGGCTGTCCACTTCCATATCAACAGCAGACCCCTGAAAAAATGTTTTAAACTGACGTGCTTTAATATCTGAAACAGGAAGAGCATTTAATTTTTCTGAAAACTTCTCCCACTCTTCTTCCGGATAAGCATATACATTCTTGTCCATACCCTTACACAGCACAAAGCTATCGCCAAGACCGCATCTTAGTCTTGCCGGTATAATCAATCTGCCCTTTGTGTCCAGATTATGATTAGATTGGCCCTTCATACCCTTAGTCATAGACTGCTTATCCTTTCTGCTTCTCGAAACGTCTTTCGTAAGCTGTTTTTGTAAAATGGAGTTATGTAAATCCACCGAACCTACACACACACTCCACTTTACATCCACTTTCCCCTATTTTATATCACAAAAAAAAGAAATGCAATAGCTAAATCGCATTTCTTTCTTAATTGGTAAGTTAAATATTCACAAAACACCTGTTTGCTTTTTGTAAGTTTTGCACAAAGCAGTGTTTTTTTACTATTTTTTTACATCCACTGAGCTTTTTTTCACCATATTTTGAGCTACATCCATTCGTTTTTTTACTAATACGATAGAAGCCACTAAAACACAAATTGCTGCCAAAAGCTGGGAAGCCTTAATATCAATACCCGGTATAATAAGGGAATCTGATCTGAGACCTTCTATCCATACACGGCCTAGTCCATAACCCCACACATACAAAAGTCCTATTTCTCCATCAAATTTCTTATATTTTCTGTATATAAGAATTATAATCATGAAGGCAATATTCCATAATGCCTCATAAAGGAATGTAGGATGCACACTTATCCACTGCATAGCATCATATTCCACTAGATTGTTCGCCATTTTCTCAGTTATAACACCACTATTAACAAGTCCTGATAAACTTCCTTCATTTACATAGTAATCCACTGGAATACACATCCTAAACAAACTGTCTGTGTATTCACCAAAGGCTTCTCTGTTAAAGAAATTCCCTAGTCTGCCAATAGCCTGTGCCGCCAAAAGTCCTGGGGCTATGGTATCTGCCATAAGCATAAGATTTGCCTTTTTCTTTTTTGCAAAAAATATAGCCACAATAACGCCTGCAATAATACCACCATAAATGGCAAGTCCGCCATTTCTTATATTAATCAAATCCAGTAAAGTCTCTCCAAAGCCCTTTCCTTTTACAAAATATTCATCCCAGCTGAATATTACATAGTAAAGTCTTGCACCTAATATAGCTGGTATAACCAACCACAGCAGAAAATCCAAGTAAAGTTCGTCATCCTGACCTGATTTTTTGGCATAATTTACCGACATAAAATACGCAACCAAAAAGCCAATAGTAATAACTATACCATAAAACTTTACATCAATTCCAAAAAGGTTAAATCCATCTTTTACATTATCTAAGGTTATTCCCAAACCCGGAAATCGTATATCTAACATAATACATCTCCTAACTACACATTAAACTTAAACAAAATCACATCGCCATCACAGACAACGTATTCCTTTCCCTCCTGACGAACAAGACCTTTTTCCTTTGCAGCAAGCATAGTGCCTGAGTTCATAAGATCATCATAAGCTACAACCTCTGCCTTGATAAAACCTCGTTCAAAGTCAGTGTGAATCTTACCGGCTGCTTGAGGCGCCTTAGTTCCCTTGGTAATCGTCCATGCTCTAGTCTCATCTTCTCCTGATGTAAGGTAACTTATAAGTCCTAGAAGAGAATAACTTGCCTTTATAAGCTTGTCCAAACCAGACTCGCTTACACCTAAGTCCTCAAGGAACATCTGCTTCTCATCATCCTCAAGTTCCGATATCTCCTGCTCAATTTGAGCACATACCACAAATACCTCGCTACCGAACTCCTTGGCATATTCCTTTACCTTTGCAACAAATTCATTTGATGCTCCATCATCTGCCAAATCGTCCTCTGAAACATTTGCCGCATATATAACAGGCTTACCTGTAAGAAGGTTGTACTCCTTAAGCCACTTAACTTCCTCCTCATCATCTGTCTCATAGGATATAGCAAGCTTACCAGCCTCAAGATGTTCCTTAACACTCTTTTGAAGAGCAAGCTCCTTAGCCAATGTTTTGTTGTTATTTGCACCCTTTGTTGTTTTTGCAATTCTTCTGTCAAGGACCTCTATATCTGCAAAAATCAATTCAAAGTTAATAGTCTCAATATCTCTGATTGGGTCAACAGATCCATCTACATGGATAACATTAGTGTCCTCAAAGCATCTAACCACATGGACTATGGCATCAGTTTCTCTGATATTTGAAAGGAACTGGTTACCAAGACCTTCACCCTTTGATGCGCCCTTTACAAGACCTGCAATATCTACGAATTCAATAACTGCAGGTGTGGTCTTTGCTGAGTTATACATCTTAGTAAGCTCATCAAGTCTCTTATCCGGCACTGGGACTATACCCACATTTGGATCTATTGTACAGAAGGGATAATTTGCTGACTCCGCTCCCGCCTTTGTCAATGAATTAAATAATGTACTTTTACCTACGTTCGGTAATCCAACGATTCCTAGCTTCATAATCTATTTTTCCTCCTCTGAAACCCTTGTTTTTACTAGAGTTTTATTTTTTAGTATTCTTGTTTTACACCATTTACTACACCAATTTTTTGGGTACTTTGATGTATTCTATATTGCCAAATAATCTTGAACAATGTCGATTTCATTATGTTTTGATTTTTCTGAAACTGTAACATAAATATCCATTGTTGTCTTAATATTTGAATGTCCAAGTAGCTTTTGTAAGA
>SVED01000022.1 GCA_015057515.1 Lachnospiraceae bacterium | reverse complement strand
AGCTGTCAACATATTCATTTTCAGTCAGATAATCCTCCAGCATAACCTGGGCTTCAAGAGGGTTTTCCGCACTCCCTCCTAAACAAGATATTATTACATAGTCACCAACCTCTGCCTTCTCAAAGTACGAATCCAAACCACCTGTTATAAGTATGAGATTATTCACACTACCTGCAATAAACATAGCTGCAAGCATAATAAAAACAAGCAGTATAAAATTAATGGTTTTCTTACTTTTTAAGCTTCTTTTTAAAATCTTAAAATTCATAATACTCCTCCTTAATTTCTTTACTGCTTGCATAATAATATATAAATTATTAAAAATTCCTTAAATTTATTAAATTACTTAAACTACTGTGACAACTCCTTATAATAATCTACTATATTTATATCTCGTTCCTCACAGGTTTCTATAACCTGTTTCATGGATATATTTACTTCGGTAAGTATTTTGCACATAAACCTACATACCAATGTCAAAATAACACCCAATATAACAAACATTAAAATAGCACCCTTTAAACCATCGCTTCCGTAGGTCTTATATACGTTGAATACCGTTGCTCCCACAGCTAACGCAACCATAAATATTTTTATCCCCTTCTCCTGAGAAATGTCATTCTTAATAAGCTTGGTAAACTCTTCCATTGTATACTCAGGTTTACCTTTTTTCTCATTCTTTGCTTTAAGCTTAAGAAATCTCTCTGACAAATCTCTTGCCGTGGTTATATTCTCTGATTTTTCTTCAATTTCCTTATTAGCAGCATTTCTTTCCGCTTTTTCTTCTTTAGTAAGCTTGTTAGGATTCTTGAGACTTCCATACTTTACAATTCTGTAAATCATAGTAACTAAAAAATACCCTCCAGCATATGCTCCTGTAACTAACACAGTCATCAAAAGTGACGGACTAAAATCAACTACATCACTTATCAATATAGGTAAACCAATTATACCCACGAAAAACAGTATAGCTATTACTCCCAGATGCCAGCCATACTTAACATTGCCTTCTATAAATATTTTCTTCCTTTTCACATAATTGCTATAACCTATTATTGCAAGAGCAACTAATAATCCTATAAATAATCCCACAATGTTAACCCTTGCCTTAGTAAATGGCACCTTTTCCTCAGATAAAAGAAAATAATCCAAAAAAGAGAAAACGAAAAGTATAACTGCCACATTTAATATTCTCTTACATATTTCCTTAAGAATATCTCCCACACTATCATACTTAAAATAGCTCCTACAGAACTTCTCCAGATTTGTACCAACAATTTTATCAACAGGCTTCTCTTCGTTTTGAGCTTCCATCAAAAGATCATAAATATTGGTAATTCTATCCTCCAGCATAGCTGAATTAATATTGCTCATATCACCATATAAACTTATCTTTTCAAAGGTTTCTTTATATTCTCCCCTAAGAAGCTCTCTCATAGCAAATGTATCAATCATCTTAAACATCCCCCTTATTCTTAACCATATCACCAAATAATATCTTGTTAGTACTAACAGATATTTTTCTATAATTTTCCCTAAAACTATCTAACCGCTCTTCTCCAGTAGACGTAATACTGTAATATTTTCTAATGGGACCTAGTGGAGACTTAGCTTTTCTACAGGAAATATACCCATTCTTATCAAGTCTGGTAAGAACAGGATATAGGGTACCTTCTCCAAGATCAGAAAATCCCACCTGCTCCATAGCAGACAGTATCTCATACCCATAGGTTTCTCCCTTGGCTATAATCGCTAGAACACAACCCTCTAATATTCCTTTCATTAATTGTGTATCATCCATAATTCCCTCCAACTTAAATTTTCGCTTGAATTAATATTCCATGATTTTCTCAGAAGATGTGCACTTTCTTCTAGAAAAATCGGTAAAGATATATCTTATACTACTTTGTATTATCAAGTAGTGTAATTTGAATTTATCATAGCTACTTTGTATTGTCAAGTAGCTTAATTAATTTTTTCTTTAATTTGGAATGCTGTTTACACTAGGTTGAAATTATATATAGATTACTATATAATAAATATATCAGACTATGTACAAAATGAGGGTTGCCTATGAATAGTTTTATAAAACTACGAGGTGCCGAGAAAAAGGCATTTCTCCAATCCAAATTTGAATATTATCGAAGCTACAACACTTGGGCAGTTACTATATCATGTCTCGGTTCATTGACGTACTTTATCTCAGACTGCCAGTTATTTGGACGATTTGCTTGGGAAACTCTATTTCCGCGAAGCGCCATACTGATTCCCTTGATTATTTTTCTTATAGTCAACAGAAAATGCAGGGATTACAGGATTATGACCGTGTTTTCAGAGCTTATAGTTCATATGATTATGTGGTGCACTATCTGGTCCATATATTACTTGCCAGACAAAACTCACGCAAGCGAAGGTTTTATAATAATGCAATTAGTATTTTTAGTAATATCCTTTGCTACCCCATTCGAAATTAGCAGCATATCTCATATGTTGGTTTTTGCAAACATTCTGATATCTAACACCTTTAATCACTACGCCAACCTGGATATTATGTTATCTCTCGGACTTCCGTGTATGTTTGGAATTATAGCAACCAACTATGTTTTGTGCGGAGCTTACTACGACAACTATACCACAAAGCATCAGTTAGAGGATTCTCTTGTACTTGACCCTCTCACCAGGGCATACAATAGGCACAAGCTCCCATCTATCACAAAGGATGGCCAATTTACCTTTGAGCACAATGGCGTTGTCAGTATTCTTATGACAGACATCGATTGGTTCAAGAATGTAAATGACACCCACGGACACGATAAAGGCGATATAGTTCTAAAATCCGTGGCTGAAGTTATAAAATCCTGCACCCGAGGTGGTGATTATATATTCCGTTGGGGCGGTGAAGAATTCGTGGTTATTATGCCAAATTGCCCTATCAAAGAAGCATCCTTTGTAGCTGAACGAATTCGACTACATGTCGAAGCAAACGAAAATGGTGTTTGTCCTATAACTATATCTATAGGTGTAGCAGCCTACGATGGTACAAACTATCAAAATGCTATAACACAAGCCGACAAGGCTTTATATAAAGCAAAACAAGAAGGACGTAATCGTGTTATAACTTATACAGAATAAAAGAACCTTCAGTTAAAGCACTATGATGCTTTAGCTGAAGGTTCTTTTATATTGCTATAGTATTTCGTACTGAAACATTTCGTACTTAAGCTTACACCCCTCATATATCTCACTTGGCAAAAGAGCCCTTGCAACTAACTTAAGCTCTTGCTCCTCTACATCTGTTCTTCTAAGCTTTGCATAATCCCCATCGATGGATGCAATCTCATAAAACCATGTTTCCATAGAATATATCTCCTTTTACATAGATTATAAGTACTTGTTTTTCTAATACAGTTATACTTATCTTTTTATGCAAATGTGTATTGATTTTTACCCTTGTGTTTAGCTTCGTACAAGGCTGCATCAGCCTGAGCATATAACTCATCTAAACTCTTACCATTTTCCGGATAAATACTTATTCCAATACTTATGGACAATTTTACTTTAGGGTATTTTTCGCATAATGAATTAACTGCTGCAAGGAGTTCCTGTGCCTTTCTAGCTACAATAGAAACATTAGGGGCACCCTTCATGAGAGCGAAAAACTCATCACCACCTATTCGTCCAATTATATCGCTATCACGGAAATTATTGCTAATCTCAGTTGCCAGTTCTATAAGAAACTCGTCACCACTCTGATGTCCATAAGTGTCATTAAGACTTTTGAAGTTGTCTACATCTATCATAAGAAGCGCATGATGTCCTTCCGTATCTGTATCAAGCAACTCTCTTATATAGTCCATAGTAGTCTCACGATTAAGTAGACTGGTCATATGGTCTATCTTTGCAGCCATAACTAACTTCTGTTTTTCCTTCTTTTCCTGACTAATATCCCTAGCCGACAACATGGCGCACAAATGGCCACTATCTACATCGATAAGAAATCTGATTTTATTTTGTATCCATGTCATGCTACCATCAGGCATAGTACGCTGATACTCAAAAGATATACTACTTCTGCCACTCTCAAATATCTGACGTAATTTGCCCTGTGTAAAGGTATAATAAAACTGTGCTGCCTTGCTATGTTTATCAACAATCGAGTCATAGGCACAATCACTAAGCTCCTCTACTGAATGAACTGTCTGATAAGTGTTATTGTTAATGTTTTGCTTGCGCTGACTTATAATTCGCCATTCGTCCACATCAATATATGTAACAGCATATGTATCCTCTGGAAGTTCAAACAAGTACCTAATCTCCTGCTGATAATGCTGTCTGGCAATATATTCTCTGGTAATATCCTTAGTAATACCTAATATACCTATTTGATTGCCTTCCTCATCCCTTAGAATGTATTTGGATGTAGAACCATATCTGGCACTACCATTTTCGTCTGGTATTGGTTCCATATACTCAACGAGATTACGACCCTTTTCCAAAAGTCTTTTGTCATCAGCCACATATCTTTTGGCAAGATCCTGATTTTCAAAGATATCAAAATCTGTTTTGTTAAGAATATCTTCTATTTTATCCTTACCTACCATCTTTACAAAAGGCTCTGACGCCGCAATATATACGGAATTAATATCCTTAACAAAAACCATATCCCCCGTATTGTCAAGCATAGTTTGAAAAGCTATCGGAATAATTTTATTAAATTGTTTTCCCCCATTATTTTTCATAACATTACCCCATAATAAATTTCATTTAAATTAACTCTTGCTAATAAGCTCCATAAAAGCAAGTATCTCTTCTTTGCTGTTTACAGCAGTGTTGATGCAATAATTATAATCTGAAGGCTTACCCCAATTACAGCCTGTATGATAATTATAAAATGCACTTCTCTGGCTATCCATCTTCCTAACCTTGGATGCTGCCTGCTTTTCTGTCAGCTCATCTGCTTCCATAGTCTTTTTTATGCGGTATTTCATAGGTGCAACAAAGAATATGCTCTTTACATTATGCTCTGAATAGTTCTTTAGAATATAATCTGCACATCTTCCAACAAAAATACAATCATTCTCCTCTGCTTCCTTGAGAATAATCTCCTTTTGTATCTGGAATTTCTCACTGGCACCTTCTACACCACATTCATTTTCAAGCAATCTGCAATCAATGTACTTAAGGCCCATACGGTTAGCAAATTCTTTTGCAATAATATGACCGCCTGTACCAAACTGTCTTCCTACACAAATAATATCCTTCATATGAATGCACCTCCTCAAAAAAAGCCTACACATACACCTATATTGTACCAAATTTTTTTAATAATGTGAAGTCCTCACAACTTATCTTCTACAATATATTTAATGAAAACTTCTCTTTTTTCCATATAATTACAAAAAAGTAACTATAACTACACCCATTGCACCGTAACCCGCAATTTTTTAATGTAACTTTATATAAAAAAGAATAGCGCCTATGCGCTATTCATTCATTTTAGCAAGCTTCGCAGCCTGGTCTGCCGCAATACATGCATCGATTATTTCCTGTATATCTCCATTCATAATCTTATCAAGTTTGTAAAGTGTAAGACCAATTCTGTGGTCTGTCACTCGTCCCTGTGGGAAGTTATAGGTTCTAATCTTCTCTGATCTGTCACCAGTTCCAACCTGACTCTTACGAAGTTCAGCCTCTGCATCGTGGGCCTTCTGTTGCTCAATATCGTATAGTTTTGCACGAAGAAGGGCAAAAGCCTTTGCCTTATTTTGAAGCTGTGACTTTTCAGTCTGGCTATATACTACAATACCTGATGGGTAATGTGTAAGACGTACTGCTGAATCTGTTGTATTGACACACTGTCCACCGTTACCGGAAGCACGCATAACATCGATACGGATATCTTTTTCGTCAATCTGAACATCAACTTCTTCTGCTTCTGGAAGAACAGCAACACTTATAGTTGAAGTGTGGATACGACCACCTGATTCAGTCTCAGGAACACGCTGTACACGATGAACTCCACTCTCATACTTAAGAACTGAGTATGCTCCGTTTCCTGTAACCATAAAAGAAACTGATTTCATACCACCGATACCAATCTCTTCAACTTCCATAGTCTCTATCTTCCAGCGTCTGCCCTCGCAGTAATGTACATACATACGATATATTTCAGCGGCAAATAAAGCTGACTCATCTCCTCCTGCTCCTGCACGAATCTCCACAATAACGTTCTTGTCATCATTAGGATCCTTTGGAAGAAGAAGTATCTTTAATGCATTTTCGCACTCTTCAACCTGAGTTTTAGCGTCTGAAAGTTCTTCCTTAATCATTTCACGAAGCTCCTCATCGCTTTCCTCATCAAGCATCATAAGACTATCCTCTATAGTCTGCTTTGCATCCTTGTATTCTTTATATTTTTCAACGATTGGTGCAAGTTCAGCCTGCTCCTTCATAAGATTTCTAAATCTCTCCTGATTTGTAACTACATCCGGGTCTGAAAGCATCCCCTCAAGTTCCTCTAAACGAGCAACTAAATCCTCTAATTTATCAAACATATATATTCCTCCCGATTATAATAAAAGTACCACGTATAATATTCTTTCACAGCTACAAACCGTCTTTTTTGTATGTAGCAATAACAACTCGATCTAAGCCAGCATAATCCTTCTTTAGAATTATATCAGAATATCCTGCATCTATAAGTAATCTTTCCACGTCCTTATGCTGATCATGTCCAATTTCAAAGAAAAGTTTACCTTCATAATTCAGGTAATTCCTCGCTTCCTTTATAATCTTTTTATAAAAATGTAACCCATCCTCATATCCATCTAAAGCAAGACGTGGATCGTAAAGTTTTACCTCATCCATAAGCTCTTCTATATCAGATGTTTTTATATATGGCGGATTGGACATTATTATATCATACTTTTCAGTAATATTTTCAAATAAATCTGTTATTATTATTTTACAATCTGCATTTAGGTTTTTATTGTTGTAATTTGCAACCTCCAAAGCCTCTTTAGATATATCTGCCAATGTAACATCAGCATCAAACCCCTTACTTTTTCTCTCTAAAAAAAAGCTTATACCTATACAACCACTACCTGTACACATATCCAATGCTTTACAAGATACTGATTGATTCATAGCAGTCAAACTCTCTTCAACTAGAATCTCTGTTTCCTGTCTTGGAATAAGAACATCTGGTGTAACCTTAAATTCATAACCCATAAACTCTTGTACACCTGTAATATGCTGGCATGGTATATGCTTTATTCTCTTATCTATACACTCTTGAAAATACTGTAGCTTTTCTTCAGGTACTTCTTCAAGCAATTTTACCATAAGCTCTGTGTAGTTCAAATTAAAACAGTACATCAATAGGACCTTCGTGTCATTTTCAAAATCCAGTATACCTGCATTTTTTAACATATCTTGACCATATATTATAAGTTCTCTAAATGTCATAAAGACCTATCTCCAATCATAATACAATTACTGTTTTTCAGACTTTTGCTCTTCTAAGTATTCTCTCCAATCCAGAACCCCTTCCACTGCCTTTATAGCAACCTCAATCATATCAGGTGTAGGTTCCTTAGTTGTAAGCCTTTGTACCCAAATTCCCGGCTTACTCAATACATTAGCTACGAAATTGTCATGTTTTCCAGCGAATTTTATAAATTCATAGGATATACCAGCAATAAGAGGTACCAGCAAAACTCTATAAAGCATTTTAAGCCATACTGTGTCAGTAGTTATACACATAAACACCAAAATACTCACGAACATAACTATAAACAAAAAGCTAGTTCCACATCTCTTATGAAATCTACTGTGTCTCATAATATTTTCAACAGTAAGATCTTCCCCTGCTTCCAGACAATTTATTGTTTTATGTTCAGCGCCATGATACATGAAAGTACGCTTAATATCTTCCATCAGGGATATCAAAACTACATAACCAATAAAAATGATTAATCTCATGGCACCCTCTATTAAGCCTAATAGAAAATGATTCTTAATTACACCGTCCAATAATGATGCCAAAAAGGCCGGCAACAGCATAAAAAGCCCTACCGCCAGTATAATAGAAAAAGCTACTGTCCCTGCCATAAACAAACTGTCCGAGGAATCCTTCTTTTTTTCTTCCAAGTCTTCAGATGTGTCTTTTTTTGTATTTTCTTTCTTTTGCTTCTTTGGAGTCTCTTCCTCCTCATCATAAAACTCCGCTGAATACATCAAAGTTTTAACTCCAATAAGCAAAGATTCAACAAAATTAAACACTCCTCGAATTATAGGTAGTTTAAATAGCTTACACTTTTTTGACGCAGGCGTATAACTATCAATTTTAAGTTCAATTTCCTTGTCAGGCTTACGAACTGCAATAGCATATTTGTCGTCATTCTTCATCATAATGCCTTCTATAACAGCCTGACCACCAATACTAACTCTTCCCAATGTAATCCCTTTCTAAATAATCCACTATAGGATTAAATATTAAAATAGGCTTGCTACGGTTAGCGTAACAAGCCTCATATGTCATATTCAGTAACTATGCCTGAGAAACACCGTACTTACGGTTGAACTTATCAATTCTACCACGTGCCTGAGCAGCCTTCTGCTGACCAGTGTAGAATGAATGGCACTTTGAACAAATTTCAACGTGGATATCTCCCTTAGTTGAACCAGTTACGAACTCGTTACCACAGTTGCAAACAACCTTTGCCTGATAATAATCTGGATGTATTCCTTCTCTCATGTTTTTCACCTCACTAAATAAAATTACTCTATGAGAACAGGCAAACGCCTTGATTCTTCATACTCACAACGAAAATTATTCTACCATAGCATTCAAGTAAATTCAAGTACTTTTTTGAAGAAATATATATTTTATTTGCGAAGCAATGATTTCTTAACATATTCCACAAACTCTTTATTATTCTTTGTTCTCACAAAAAGCTTAAGTACTTCTTCTATGGTCTCATCTGCTTTAGCACCTGACATAGCCTTATGAAGCCCTGTAACCGCCTCATATTCCTCAGGAGTAAGGAGCAAATCATCTCTTCTTGTACCAGATTTTGCAATATCAATAGCTGGGAAAATTCTCTTTTCAGAGAGCTTTCTATCCAAAACAAGCTCCATATTACCAGTTCCCTTAAATTCCTCGAAAACAACGTCGTCCATACGACTACCTGTATCAACGAGGGCCGTTGCAAGAATTGTAAGACTTCCACCCTCCCTCATATTTCTTGCTGCTCCAAAGAATCTCTTTGGCATATGAAGTGCGGCAGGGTCTAAACCACCTGATAAGGTTCTACCACTCGGTGGAACAGTCAGGTTATACGCTCTTGCAAGTCTTGTAATACTATCAAGGAGTACCACTACATCCTTCTTATGCTCCACAAGACGCTTTGCTCTTTCTATAACCATCTCTGACACTCTCTTGTGGTGTTCCGGTAGTTCATCAAAAGTAGAATAAATAACCTCTACATTTTCACCCTCAATCGACTCTCTTATGTCAGTAACCTCCTCAGGACGCTCATCAATAAGAAGTACAATAAGATGCATATCTTTATTGTGGGTACTAATACTCTTTGCGATAGCCTTAAGTAATGTTGTTTTACCTGCCTTAGGTGGTGAAACAATCATACCTCTTTGTCCTTTTCCAATAGGGGACAATAAATCTACTATACGTATTGCAACTGGTGCACCGTTTTCGTCAAGGCTTATTCTCTCATTTGGAAAAATCGGAGTTAAATCCTCGAAAGATGTACGTTTAGCTGCTTCTGAAGGCATAAATCCATTAACATGTCTTATATAAAGCAAGGCACTAAACTTTTCACCCTGGGTTTTCATTCTAATTGGACCTCCAATTATATCACCCTTCTTTAATCCGAATCTTCTTATCTGCATTGGAGACACATATATATCCCTATCTCCCGGAAGATAATTAGCACTTCTTATAAAGCCATATCCATCAGATAAAACCTCAAGAATCCCCTCCGCTTCTTGGCCACTGTCCAATTCTGCGTTATATTCTTGTCCATCATAATACTTAATATTACCAGTTAACTCTGGTTTACTATCAGATTTTACGTCGGTTTTAGTTTCTGGTTTTGTATCTATTTTACTCTCTTGTTTTGTCTCAGGTTTTGGTTCAGATTTTTCAGTTGGTTTATCCACCTTTTTAGACATCATTTTTTCTACGTTTTCAAGTAGCTCAGCTAATTCATTTTTTTTCAACGTTGAAATATTTTTTATTCCTTTTTCCTTAGCATATTGTCTTAATTCAGCTAAGGATGCTTTCTTAAAATCCATAGGTTCTCCTTTTTTTAATTATTATGTGTTGGGTATCTTTAATGACTTATTAAACTATTCTGAATATTCTTTTAAGACTGTTCTTATATTATCACATTAGAAAAAAAAGGTAAACAAAAAAATGTAGTTTATAATTTTCTTGCTTTTTTCATAGGTGTATCGTATATTTTATTTATACTTAGGAGGATTCACATGGAAAGTTTACTTTTATACAAATTAATAATTCTTTTTATGTTAGATAGAACTGACTATACTATGACTAACACTATGATATCAAACTTCGTGGTAGGAAACGGTTATACCAGCCTTTTCAATCTACATGAAGCCTTAAGTGAGCTAATTTCCAGTGATTTTATATCCACCGATACAATCCGAGACACCATTCACTACAAAATAACCAATTCTGGAGAGGAAGCACTTTCCCTATTTGAAAACAGACTATCCTACGCCATTAAGCAGGAAATACTAGAATACTTAAAGGCCGAAAAAATAAATGTAAAAAAAGAATCCGAAATAACTGCTGACTACTTTTACAATGATTCAAACTGGTACACTGTACAATGTATTATCAAAGATCGTAAAGAAGTCCTTATGGATTTAAAATTTGATGTACCTACCAAGTCACAGGCTGAAACCATCTGCAACAATTGGCGTGGAAAGAGTTCCTCTATATATGATTATTTAATTAATCAGCTATGGTTGTCTGAATAAGATTCCATATATCCTCTTTTCCCTGTTTTGAAACAGCGGAGAAGGGGATTATTTTTGTATCAGGGCTAACCTTCAGAGTCTCTCTTATAATTTTTATGTTTTTATCCTTCTGACTACGTTTAATCTTATCCAGTTTTGTGGCTATAATAACAGGCGTATATCCCATTGCTACAATCCAGTCATACATTGTCTTATCATTTTCACCAGGCGCATGTCTTATATCTATAAGCAAAAATACAGTTTTTAGCTGGTCTGATGTATTGAGATATCGCTCTATCATCTTCCCCCATTTATTTCTAATCTCTTGGGATACCTTTGCATAGCCATATCCTGGAAGATCTACAAAATATAATTCTTTATTAATATTATAAAAATTAATTGTCTGAGTCTTTCCAGGTGAGGACGAAGTTCTTGCTAAAGCCTTTCTATTAAGCAAACCATTAATTAATGATGACTTTCCTACATTTGATTTTCCTGCAAATGCTATCTCAGGCAAGGTATTCTCCGGCAGGGTACTTGTTATACCACATACGGTTTCTAATTCTGCGCTTTTTATTATCATAAGAAGTATCCTTTCATGTATATGTACGTTTGTTGAAAAATGTTAAAAAAGGGCTACAAATGCAGCCCTTTTTAACTATGCTATACTGTCTTCACTATGTCTAATACGTTTACGTAGACTGGTTTTCTTCTGTCTAGGCTGGTCTGAATATGTTATGATAGGCTCTTCTTCGCCTGTAACCACACCTTTTGTGATAAGACACTTGGAAATATACTCATCAGAAGGCATCTCATACATAAGATCCATAACAGCCTTTTCCATAATTGCACGAAGACCTCTCGCACCCGTTTTACGCTCTGTCGCCTCTTTTGCAATCTGAAGCAATGCATCATCTTCAAATTCAAGTTCTACACCATCTAATTCGAATAATTTCTTGTATTGCTTGCAAATAGCACTCTTTGGCTCAGAAAGAATTCTAACAAGAGCTTCCTCATCAAGTAAATCCAGTGTTACTGTAACTGGTACTCTACCCACAAACTCAGGTATAAGTCCATATTTTACAAAATCCTGAGGTGTTACCTGTTTAAGAACCTCTCCTACATTTTCTTTTGATTGGCTTATAACATCTGCATTGAAACCAATAGACTTTTTGCCAATTCGGTTCTCGATTATCTTTTCCATACCCTCAAATGCACCACCACAAATGAAAAGTATATTGGTTGTATCAATCTGTATAAACTCCTGCTGTGGATGTTTACGACCACCCTGTGGAGGAACAGATGCTACTGTACCTTCGATAATCTTAAGCAATGCCTGCTGAACACCCTCACCTGAAACATCTCTTGTTATAGAAACATTTTCTGATTTCTTTGTAATCTTATCAATCTCATCAATATATACAATACCACACTGTGCTCTATCTATATCATAATCAGCTGCCTGT
Organism: Lachnospiraceae bacterium; assembly: GCA_015057515.1. Classification (GTDB taxonomy): domain Bacteria; phylum Bacillota; class Clostridia; order Lachnospirales; family Lachnospiraceae; genus Coprococcus_C. The sequence goes on along the minus strand of SVED01000022.1, from coordinate 15,773 downwards.
ATCAGCTTGAGTAAAATATTTTCTACATCTTCACCAACATATCCTGCCTCTGTTAATGTAGTTGCATCCGCAATAGCAAATGGTACATTAAGAAGCTTTGCCAAAGTCTGTGCCAAATATGTCTTTCCTGAACCTGTAGGTCCTATCATTATGATATTACTCTTTTGAAGTTCAACATCAAAATCTTTTTCAGCAAGTATTCTCTTGTAATGATTGTAAACTGCAACAGAAAGAATCTTTTTTGCCTCTTCTTGTCCAACCACATAGTCATCAAGAAACTCTTTAATTTCCATTGGCTTAAGAAGGTTGATATCTGCATCAAAACCTGAATTATCGTAATCATCTAATTCATCCTGTATAATCTCTGCACAAATATCAATACACTCATCACAAATATATACATTGGGACCGGCAATTAGTTTTCTAACCTGCTCTTGAGTCTTATTACAGAAAGAACATCTTAACTTTTTTTGCTTGTCTGTATGTTCAGCCATATAGCCACCTCTTCAAACATTATTTATATAGGCTTACTACAACAATTAAACCTCTTTGCTATTTTCTACAAGGAAATCCATAGCCTTTCTAGCAGCGATATCCTTCTTCATCATTTCCATTTCCTTCTCGCCCATAAGCTCCTTAAGCTTATCTGGCTCCATTTGATATGTTGAAGCCATATTCTGGAGCTCCTCGTTGAACTCATCATCTGACGCAACAATACCCTCTGCCTTTGCAACTGCCTCAAGTACAAGACCTGTCTTAATTCTTGCAATAGCATCCGGCTTTACTCTCTCAAGTAAATCTTCCTTTGTAGCGTTTACAATCTTTAAATACTGATCCATCTGAATACCCTGATACATCATACTCTGAGCAAGCTCATCATACATCTTCTCCTGATTGTACTTAACCATTGCCTCAGGAAGTTCAACCTCTGCGCTCTCAGAAAGCTTCTCAATAATCTTAGCCTGCTTCTCACGCTTAACGTCTTTTTCCTTTTTAACCTCAAGAATCTTCTTTACATCTTCCTTGTACTCTTCATAAGTGTCAAAAGATGAAACCTCGCTAGCGAACTCATCATCTAACTCAGGTAACTCGATTGCATTGATAGCAAGAAGCTCAACCTTGAATACTGCTGGCTTACCTGCGAGTTCAGTTGCATGATACTCCTCTGGGAAAGTAACATTTACATCAAACTTATCACCAATGTTTTTGCCAACAATCTGATCCTCAAATGTATCAATAAATGAATGTGAACCAAGAGTAAGCTTATAATTCTCACCTAAGCCTCCCTCAAAAGCGATACCATCCATATATCCGTCAAAGTTTATGGTAACTTCATCATCCATCTGAGCAGCTCTATCCTCAACAGGAACAGATCTTGAATTCTGCTTTTGCTCCTCAAGAATCTTAGCCATAACCTCATCCTCAGTTACTGTAGCATCAATCTTTTCAATCTCTACACCCTTATACTCGCCAATCTTAATCTCTGGCTTAACAGCAACAAGTGCAGTGAAAATTAAATCTTTACCTTTCTCAATCTGCTCAACATCTATCTCTGGATTAGATACTATTTCCTCGTCACACTCTTCTAATGCCTTTGGATAGTATTCATTTATAAGCTTATTGGCAGCGTCCTCATAGAATATAATAGGTCCATACATTTTCTCAATATAAGCCTGTGGCACCTTTCCTTTTCTAAAACCTGGCACTGAGAACTTACTCTTTTCCTTGTTATATACTTCTGTGATTGCCTTTGTAAACTCCTCAGCTGGCACTGTAATTGTAAGTTTTGCCATACTGCCGTCTAATTTTTCTACTGATAAACTCATTTGTCTTTCCTCCTTGTATTGCATCGAAACGCACTATTCGTTAGATTATAACACAAGATAATATTTAAGTCTATATTTTTAATCAAAAAAAGGCTTGTTTATATTGTATGCAATAGTAAAAACTATTATTACAATATAAACAAGCCCTACAAAAAAGATTAGTTACATAATCATAAAAGATTTAGAGATAATTACTTACCTGACATCTGCTCTTCCTGTCTTCTGATCATCTGTCTAACCATCTCTCCACCGATTGAACCAGTCTCACGAGAAGTTAAATCACCATTGTAACCCTGCTTAAGGTTTACACCAAGCTCGTTAGCAACTTCCATCTTGAACTTATTCATAGCGTCCTTTGCTTCTGGAACACTTGTCTTTGAATTTGAATTTGACATTGTTAATACCTCCATAATATTTAATAGACAAATCTATGTCTTGATAATATTATCTATCAAATTCAAATTATTATTACTGGTAATAAATGTTTAAATTATTTATCTTAATTACATATTTAAAAAAAGGGCTGTTATCTCTAACAGCCCTAAAAAATTATTCATTATTCTTTTTTCTAAGTATTACAATACCTGATATTGATACAATCATCATCATCAAAAGTATAAGCAATGGTGTTGCATCACCTGTATTAGGTGAATCTGGTGATCCCATATATGTGTACTTATCATCATCCTTTGATGGATCGTCATCATTGTTGTCATCTGGTGGAGTTGGTCCAGGTGTAACAGTTGCATCCGGTGCTGGTTCCTCTGTTGTTGGCTCCTTTTCCGGCTCGTCAGGAACAATCTTGTTTGCTGTAAACCATGCAGCGATTATTGTATCCTGAGTGATTTTGTCATATGCAGTGTCCCAACCTGAGAATGTATATGTATACTTAGTTGTAGCTGTCTTTGTCGGCGTTGCAGTTGGAGGAGTTGCTGAATTACCTTCAACTACAGTTTCAGTCTTCATAACATTTCCATCGCCATCAATCCACTTAACTGTAAACTCCTTAGGAACCTCTAAGGTTCTGTAAAGTGCATATACTGAGAAATATCTTGTTGTAATGGTAACATAATCATTTGAAAGTGATACCTTATCTGCACTATCCCAGTTAATGAAGTTATAATCACTACCATTGCCATGAACTGAAGCAACATATATCTTCTGTCCTGCCAAATCACCTAATGGGAATGAAACTGTAATAGGATCATATAACTCATTGATAAGAGTTGGTGTTCCATTTACAAGTCTACCATACTGATCTCTTACTTCCTTTACAACATACAACTGGATATATCTTTCGATAATATCATTCTCGTCCATCTTGTTGTCAAATACACTCTGCTCTTCTGGTGACAACTCTGTTACATCAATACAACTTGCATGTAACTCAATATCTATAGTTCCACCATTTGCAAGCACTTGCTTATCAGCAGTAGTAATATTTCCTTCATACCATGAAGTATCATATATCTTCTCTAAAGCGTCTGCTGTAAGATTGATAGAATTGTCTTCTATCACTACACTTGTGCTCATATTGTTCAGTATGAAATGAATACCACCATTTAAAGCATAATCTGTAGGATATGTAATTCCACCATTTTCTAATGTAACAGCAGAAGTCTTTGTATAAGTACCATTTGTAGCCACCACATTATAAGCACCGTCACTCACTTTATCGAATTGATATGCGTGGTTTGTATCATCCTCAATAACCTCTGTCTGAACGACTGTGTTACCCTGATAAAGGCTTACATATATTGGATACTCTTTAACTGCATCTTCACCATATACTACTGTACCTGAAACTGTACCGGTTGCATCACTGTCTGCTGTCTTAAAGCTACCTTCCACAACCTTTACTTCACCGGAAGTCTCAGCTTTCGCATATACCTTGTACCAATATACTGAGTTCTCATCTAAGTTCCTGAATAAGGCATTCATTGAAATACCATAATCTTCTTCTGTTTTATTGTAAAGAGTTGAAACATAAGATGTTTCTCCATCCTTCTTTATTGCAATGTAAGCATCCTGTATATCATATGAACCTTCATAAATATCAGCCACAAGATATGCACCTGATGATGTAATATCAGTAATTGGCTTTACATCAATACTTAATGGTCTAAATTCGTAAGTTGATACATTACCGGCAACATCCTCTGCCTGAAGAATGTATATTCCACTATCATCAGCTACAAAGTTTCCGACAAGAGCGCTTTCCTCTATAGTTACATTTACTGATTCACCATTAATTGTAACGTTAGATAATTCTACACCACTTATCTTATCAGTGATTCTAAAACTTACTACTAAATCACCGTTTTCATTTGCAACAGAATCAGTAATCTGAATGTCAGGTGCTGATAAATCAACCTTAATCTCAGCTGAGCTCTTACCACTTTCCTTACCAGAATCACTTACGCTCCATGCCTCAATTGTTACTGTACCCTCATCACTTATATAGAAAGAACTATTAGCAGATGTTAATACTCTTTGTGTTGTATTAGAGGAATTACCTACAACAGCTGTCAATGTATAATACGACTCTACTTCAACACCATCGCTAGTCATTTCCTCGTAAGTTATTGTAACTTCCGGCTCTACCTCAATATACCACCCATTATCACCCTTTGTTCCATCTACAGTAATAATAGGATCACTAGGTGCAACATTCGATATATTGTTAAATGTCATTGTATATGTTGAGCTATTACCAGCATTGTCGATAGCTTCTATAACATATGTTCCATTACTAATAATCTCATATGTATATGAAGACTCGCTTGGTAACCAACTCTTTACATGTACTCTCTCTGTACCACTCATAACGTATAAGTCAACAGTTGATAAACCACTTTCACCTTCACCATCAACAGCTGTAAAATCTAACAACACAGAAGATTCAAATGCTGCATTACTTAAATCTGTATTATCAGTTATAATTGGAGCCTTTGTGTCAATGAGATATGGACCTACAGTTGAAAGTTTCTCTGTATTTCCTGCATTATCTTCAAGTACTGCCTCAATAAAATATGAACCTGCCGGAAGTGTCTCATCATTAAGTACATGCTCGAATGTACACTTGAGAATCTTACCATATTCCTTCATAACTGAGGCGATATTGCTTTCTGCAACATATGTATAACTCTTAGAATAGCCCTCAGGACCTGTTACAGTCCATATAAGCTTATCAACACCACTTTCTAAGTCTTCTGCCTCTACAATAAGCTTAAGGTCGTTATACCATATATCTGTAACTGCTTCCTGATCTCCGTCCATAACAACTATATCAGGAACAATAAGTGTATTTTCTACCATCCACTCATAATAATCCTGTGGGGACTGAGTCGCATTAGGATCATACACTTCTGCATCGCTTTCCTTTAACTTAATCTTCATTGAAGTCGAAGGGTTGCCAGTAGTATCTGTTGCATATACAACCAACTGACCATACTTACCTGTACCAATTGTGAAGCTACAGCTATATACGCCTGAAAGTGTATCCTTTACAAGCTTAACTTCTGTTGCTTTGTCACTAATAGCATTACCATTTTCATCTACAAACGTATAAAAGAGTGACTGACAATCACTTCCATCAGTTGTGTACTCAAAGTAAAGCGTAACATTCTCAACCAACACTCCATCTACCTTCTGGGAATGGTAATATGAACCAAAGGAAAATTCTTTAAAGTAATCTGCATTTGGTGCAGGGGTTACTTTGTAGGTCTTAAGTGTTGGTGCTGATGTATCAACATTAACATTTGTCAATGCAACTATCTCTGTGACAGCTCCTGTAGATGGATTATACATCTGGAAATATACTGTACCATCCACCATGTCCTCTAATGTTATTGAAGAATTTTCAAACAATGCCTTTACTTCTGTAGCTGTCATACTTGGTGTTAAATCACCAGTTGCACTTTCTATTCTACGAATCTTCGTATAATCACCATAACCTGTAATAGTAAGTCCTGGATAATATCCGTTGGATCCCTTTGATGTACTCATCTTGAAGTTGGCATTTGCTGCTCCCTCATCTGTATACTGTACTCCTGGATCCCTTGTTACTGTAAATGAAAGACTTAATCCATCTGACAGTGCAGCATAGTTCTTACCTGTACTGTTAAATTCAGGTTTGATTGTATATGTACCAGTTGAACTGTATAACTGTCTGCTTGTATCGGCACCAACATATCCTAACTTATCAGCAACAAACTTCATTCTAGCTGCGTCTGTTGTGCAATTGTCATATGTTGTTTTGTCTGTTCCAGTAAGTTTCTCTGGTTCTAAAAGATATAGTGTAAACTCTGGTGTAGCCTCACCAAACTTAATAGTAGACTTTGTTTCATCAACAAGCTTAATACCAACCTTCAGTGACTTTGGTGTAATATCCGCTATACCATCTACTCTAATAGAATCTGTCCCATCAACATATCCAATCAACTCATACTTTCCAGCCTGTGCACCAGTAAGAGTTACATCCTGCAATGTTATAGGCTTATCATCACCGGCATTTGGATCAACGATTGCTGTAGGTGAAACTGTAACATAAACATCGTCAGTAGGAAGTTTTCCTTTTCCTGCATTAGATCCATCAGCTAATACAACCTCTACTCTTTCACCAACTGATATAATATCTGAACCATTATATTCACGTCCTATAGATGTACTACCATTTTCATTTGTAATAGTAGTTGTATCTATTGTAACTATTCTCTTATTGGAAACAATAGTTATAGGATGTCTTGTAACACGATCATCTTCTGCTGTAGAAACATCATCTTCTTTTTTAGTATCTGTAACCTCTAAGTATACGGTAATACCTTCTGATGATGTAACATTATTCAACGTACCTGTTATAATAAATTGACCATCTGGTGACTGAATACCTAAACCATAATTACCAAGAAGAGTCTTGTCTGCCTCTGACATGCTATATATAAAGTCAGAAGCTGTTCCATCTGTATACTGTGCTGCCAACTGTGCAGTTACATTTTCTCCGTATGTGCTATTGATACTAACAGATGTTCCATCTGCTGTAACAGCACCATTGTGAGTTATATTAATCTTCTTATATGTCCAAACTGCTGTAAGTCTCTTTCCTGTTATATTAGGATCGTCAGTAATTGTACCCTCTACAGCAAGTCCTGTAGTAGGAACTTTAACTGGAGCTCCGTCTGTTCCAATATCGTAGGTAACTCCATCCTCATCTACCCAACCAGTAAGTTCATAAGCATCACTGGATGCCCATATATCAGAAGCATTAGGAAGAGATTCCTCTGAACCATATGTAAACTCAAACAACTTGCCATCTGACTCGCCCGGTACAATTGCAACATCTGAAGGAACACCATCACCTATAGCATAGAAAGAAGCTTTGAACTGCATAGCCTTCCACTCTGATGTAAGAGCAATTGAATCCATTGGTTGCTGTGCAGAAGGATCAACACTTACTACAGCTACAGTGCCAACCTCATAAAACTGATTACCCAAATATGTATTAAGGGTAACTCCATAATATGTGTATCCAAATCTATAAAGGTCATCCGGATAATCAGCAGCAGTTGGAACCAAATACTCTGCAGCAGGATAAATATCTCCAGTAACAGGACTACTAGCTGAAACTGATGAAGATATGCTAGTACCATATTCATCAGTTATTGAAACAGGATATCCTGTTCTTGTTGCCTTAAAATATACGTTGTAGGCGCCATCGACTGCTTCAAGAGAATCAGTTATAGTTCCATCACCTACTGATATAGTACATTCTTTATCAAAATATAAATCACTAATTGTAATATAGCTTCCCTGTACTGCTGCATTATCCGCACCATACATTTTTTCAATTATAGCTGAGCTGTCCAAAACAGGCACTTTGTATCCTGTAACTGTACTTCCATCGCTCTCTACAACAACACTGAAGGAAGATGGTATAGGATATGTATTTCCACTCTCATCAACTCTCCAGTACATAACAACACAATCAGCTGGTGTAGATGTAGTCACACCATATGTTGCAATACCACCATTAACTGCCTCTCCTGTTGCATCAGTACTAGTAGCTACTTGAGGATTGTCATCCACCACATCCGCTGATGAGGTTAGGAATACGGATTGAGTAATAAGCATAACCATAACAAGTATAGACGCAACCAACTTCTTACCGTTACCTCTGCCCCAATATACCATATGTGATATAGCACTAATGACAGCAATCAACGCTAAGGTCGGATATACTAATATTCTGTGTTTTTTGCCTGCATCAAGCAACTTCCTAATCAGCTTGTCCTTTAATTTCATATTTTCACCTCAATCCTCTCATACATGAGAGCCTTCCTAAAATATAAATATAATAAATATAATGTACAAAATCTTTGAAATAGCTCGTAAAAATAATTATAAAAACCCATAATTACTCATACTACGTCAACTATTTTATCATACTATTTTAAAAAATAAAATAGTTTTTATGCAAAATTCTACAAAATATGGTGTTTTTTTTATAAAAATATGCCTATTTCGTACTTTTAAGTATAATTGACTGCTTAAACACACCTATATTTATATATATCGGAAAAAATATGATATTGTTTTAATGGAAAAAATTGTAAAGATATTATTTTGATTGTTTCCAGAGAGGCTTATAGTTGCCCTCATAAAATGATTGTAGATTGTTGTTTAGATATTCTAACTCTTGTTTTGCTTCCTCTGTAGTCATGCCACTTCGGTAAAAAGGCTGTTCTAATAACAAAACCTTGTTATAATAATTCGTGTAAGCGAAAACACCACTTTCATCCCCACCACTATCTGTATAGGATTCACCTATAGACATATTAAATCTCCTTCCATATATATTAGGTTAAAAAATGTGCACATTTACAGATTAACTTCTATACACTATTTGGTCAAATATTTTTTTCCAAATGCAAGAATAAAGCTCATAGTATGTAGTCTTTTGTTCACATACTATGAGCCTATTCACGTCCATATTATCTCACTATCAAAATCCAACTGAATTTTCTACCCTTTTGGATATATTAGTCTTTCTTCTGTAATTTCTGCAAGAACTTCATCCAAATATTTCTTGCTCACATACCTTGCCATCGGAAGATTCATATCTAAGTAGTTACCACAATCTCTGGCAGATGCACCTGGAACTTCATCATTAAACTCTGCCATAAAAGAGAAAAGTTCAATCATAAGATTAACTATATCCTTCGACTCATAATCTCCTGCTAGTATGAGATAAAATCCGGTTCTACAGCCCATAGGTCCAAAATACACTACCCTGTTGCCATACTCCTTGTGATTTCTAAGGAACGTGGCTGCCAAATGCTCCATGGTATGAATCTCTGCTGTATTCATAACCGGTTCAAAGTTTGGTCTGGTAATACGAAGGTCAAAGGTTGTTATAATATTGCCGGCTACGTTATCCTTTCTAGAAACATACACTCCTGGCAAAAGTCTTGTATGATCTATTGTAAAGCTTGCTATCTTTTCCATATACACACCTCTTCTAATATTGAGCAACCATTTCTTTTACTAATCTTACACTGTTTTCTATAGCCTTTGCCTCAAAGGTCGGATAGTCCACTGTAGCGCTATCGTCCGCCTTATCTGATATAGCTCTTATAATAAGGAAAGGTATACCATTCAAATATGCAGCTTGTGCAATAGCAGCACCTTCCATCTCAGTGCAATATCCTTTGAACTTCTCTTCGATATAATTCTTCTTTGATTTATCTGATATAAATTGGTCACCACTTACTACTCTTCCTTCAAATACCTTTATATCAGGATTAACCTTTTCACACGATGACTTAGCTAAAATTCTTAGTTTTTCATCTGCCACAAAGCATGATGTGTCCATACGAGGAATAACTCCAGGCTCATATCCAAATCCTGTAGCATCCATATCATGCTGAAGCGCATCTATTGAAAGCACAATATCCCCTATATCTATTGACGGATTAAGACTTCCTGCAATGCCTGTATTGATAACTGCATCTACACCATAACAGTCAACTAATATCTGGGTACAGATACCTGCATTTACCTTGCCTATGCCAGAGCGAACAACGACTACCTCTTTGCCACCCATTGTTCCTTTATAAAAGTCCATAGAAGCCTTGGTGGTAATTTCTACGCCCTCCATAACCTCTTTCAACTTACTAACCTCTTCATCCATTGCTCCTATAATGCCAAGCATATTATAACCCTCCATATCTACGCAAACGTTTCTTTTATAATATTTTGAGCTTTCTCAAGCCTAAGACCTATACTATCATATATTGTTTTATTTTGTTCCAAAGAAAAGTCTGATATAAAAAATGAATTCAACACAAACATAGCAATATCATTTACACTCTCGCTTTGACCTTGACCTTTTAATGAAATAATCTTATTCCCTGCATATCTAATAAACCTATGCCACCTAAAAATAAAATTCTGATTTTCATCTATCTGGTCCGTATCAATCCATTTTTTAACCTTAACCTTAGCTCCTGCTTCCTTTGCACATTCTCCTTTTTGTAAAAAATATTTAAAACCGGTGTCATCATACACTCTTCCCAAAGGAAAAAGCCTGCATATCCCCGGTCGTGCAGTATGAATGGAACACCTACCTGCCTCATTCAAAAAGCTACACCTATTATTTTCTCCCATCGTAAGGTTAGGTAAGATAAGACCGTCCACCATATTAAGTTCAATAAACTTTTGGTCAAGCAACTCCTGAAAACTCTTATCAAGGTGACTTTTTAGAAGCCACACATCATATGGGTCTAGCACTATAGAGTTGCCCATACCGGTGCAGCACTTATAACACCCTGCGCATCCTGCTGTATCTAATTTAACCATATCATTCAGTCCATACGTACGGCCATCTGATATATCCTCTAGGGAACATTCTCTTATCATATTTTCATACCTCTAGGACTCTAAAGCAGCCCTGAGTATCTCCTCTGCTTTCTTGTACTTTGCAAGTCTGTCAAAATCTCGCTGTGTAGGATTACTTATCCTGGTCATATCACTGTTATGCTTTATATCAGCCATTTTCACTCTTATAGCTGACTGATTACCAGTTATTCTGCCAATATAATCAAAATAGTCCTCCCCTTCTCCTTTAGTGAGAATGAGCAAAGTATCAACAATATCATCACCAAAAACAGGTCTCAAATCCCCCTCTGTGAGAAATGTATCTTCAATAACATCATGAAGCATAGCAAGAACTTTATCCCTTTCATCAGATAAAAAAGAAGCTACCTTTCTAGGGTGTTCAATATAAGGAATACCTGAATTGTCAGTTTGTCCGTAATGAGCGGCATACGCCACCAGACTGGCAGTTTCTAATAAAGACATAACTTATCTCCTTTTGTCAGAATTTTGCTTTTTTATTATATATAAATTTATAATAAATCACAAGGACTTACATACAAAATATTGCTAAAATAACTAAGCTTATCAAGCCAATCCAAAATCTTTATGTAATACATTTCCCCCCAAGAGGATATCCTAAAATAGAGTTCCTCGCTCTCCTCACAGGTCATCTCAACTATTGCTGTAATATTAAAGTAATGTGATGTACAAAAGGCTACCTTTTCCATGGATTCTTTTTCCATATCAAATACATAAAAAGGTAGTTTGTTTTTCTTATTAAAAACATAATAAGATGCCGGGACAGGTAAATCCTGCCCTAGCATCTTATTAATATAGTTTATTACATTTTTCTTGTTTTTTGTTGGTGCCCATTTAACTTTTATTTTTGAATCAAAGATTCTATTTTTCAATAAGTTATTTAAAAACTGTTTGATTCCCTTCTTCATTACCTTTGGAATAAGGCCTAATTGGGAAAAAATCGGCATTTTACTAATCTTATATGTGACAGTATACCTTTTCTCTATATATGATTCGTAAACCATCTTGTCCATGGTAGACTGGTTACGTTCAAGGTATAACTCCATATCACACATAGCAATCACACCACAACCATACTTTCCCAGAGTAATATCCTTATCAATCCACCATCTTTGATTTCCGCCATAAGAAGATATGTCACCTTTTTTTATGGATAAATAACTCTCATTTGTTAATCCCGAAATTTCTTTTAATGTTACATTGTGGTTAATACTCTTGTTCATAAGCACCGCCATATATTTTGTAAAATCGCCAAAAAAATTCTATTTAAGTTCTTTTTCTACTGTTGCAATTGCATTGTTTATAGCTACTAAAAATCCCTCATAGTTAGCGTCAATAAAATCAATTTGTTCATTCTTAGCCGCCAACTCATGTTCTCTTGCTACATCTGGAAATCCCTCTAAACCTATAGTCATAGAGGTACTCTTTAAGGTATGGGCAATTCTTGCATATTCCTTCCAATTACGACTATCATAAAAATGTTGTATTTCGGAAAGATACTCTCTACACTTTGAAACATAATCACCTAATATTTCTTGGTATAATTCTTGGTAGTCGCCACAATTCTTAACACCCTTTGCCGTATCTAAGGTATAGGAAGTGGCTGTGCTTTCTACATTCAAGAAACGTTTCAATGTGGTTTCTAGCTTTTTGTATTCCACAGGTTTAGACAGATAGCCATCAAAGCCATCCGCTTCATACTGTTCAGCAACGCCTTTAATAGCATTTGCTGTTAGGACTACTACTGTCGTTGTTTGATTAAGACCTTCTTCATCTGCTTTAATAATATGTAGCGTCTCAACGCCATCTGGTTCTGGCATCATATGATCCATAAATATCAAATCATACTTTTTTGTCTTGCATTTTTCTATACACTCCACACCACTTGAAGCAAAGTCCAACTTAAGACCTGTTTTTTCAAGAAGTCCTTTCATAACTGCCAAATTCATATCATTGTCGTCCACAACCAAAATCATTTGACCCTTGGCAAATTGTATTCTTTCCTTTTCTTCTGACTCATATAAGGCCTTTGAATAAGACTCTGTTGCATCACCTATAGGGGTTTTGTCTACGATTTGCTGTGGGATTTTTACAGCAAATGTACTACCTTTGCCATACTGACTTGTAACATCTATGGTTCCACCCATATTTGTCACTAACTGCTTAGTTATATTGAGACCAAGCCCTGTTCCTTGAACATATTTGTTACGTTTAAGGTCCATTCGTCGAAAACTCTCAAAAAGAGTTGGCAAATCCTCTTCCCTAATACCTACTCCTGTATCCTGAACTGAAAAGCACAACAAAAAACTATCCTTTTCCCACTCGCCCTTAGCTGAAATGGTAATACTACCATTGTCGGTATACTTAACGGCATTACTCAGAAGATTATTGAAAATCTGTTTAATTCTAAGCTCGTCACCATTCAAAACAGATGGGAGCTTGTCATCCACATTAAGCTTTATATCTAAGTTTTTACCCTGTAGTCTTACACGAACGCTAAGCAAAACATCATTTAACACTGTAGATAGTCTATATGGATTTTCTGATATTTCAAGCTTACCTGCATCCAATTTACTAAAATCCAATATATCATCAATAAGTCCTAAAAGCATCTTACTAGCATTTTCTATATTTTTGGCATACTCCCTAGTTTCGTTGTTTTTGTTATCTCTTAGAATCATCTCATTCATACCAAGAATGGTATTGATTGGTGTTCTAATTTCGTGAGACATATTTGCAAGGAACATAGCCCTAGACTCATTAGCTGCAACAGCTATCTGTTTATCCTTTTCAAGCTGTAGCAAATCTCGCCCAGTCTGTATAACCGCCATAAAAAACAAGAACGCCAGTCCTATACATAAAGCTACTCCATTGTATATGGCAAATTTGTCATATACCATATATACTTCAAACAAGCCGGCAATCATAAGCCCCACTAATCCAAACGCAACCTCTTTGTATTCTTTTACATAACCTTTTCTAAAATCTATTATAATAGTCACTAACAAAATCAATATAAGTAACACTATAATCAAATGTGCTGTTCCCATTGTCTCGGAAAAATCTTTTATGTTTGCAAGCTGTAAAATCGTTGCAACTACAAAATTAATTGCAGTTAATATTTCTACAACAAAATATGCCTTTTCATATCGGCTTTTTTGTAGTTTGTTTAAGTATAATAAAAATGGAAACGGAAGTAACATAACCATGAAGAAACCAACATCACTGGCTATAGTTGCATTCGGCAAAAACACCTGCCTTAGCTTTGACTCGGCTATAATCCATACTGAAGCGATAAGCAATCCAACTCCCAGATGAAAAATGTCCATATTTTTCTTATATAAACCACGAATAATTATACAATAAAATACTACCATAGCACTAAGCAACAGCATAAAAAGTGCAAGTATAGTTACCGGAAGATGCTGTTTAACTATACCTCTCCATATCTGTTCTCTATTTCCAAGAAATATTTCGTTTACATATCCGGAATATGTTGAATAACTCACCATCTCCATACGGATAGTCTTTCCCGCATCCTCAGGGTATAATTCTGCAAAAATATACACACTAACGCTGTTTTTTCCAAAATTTCTACTTCCCTTTGTCGAATAATCCTCCCTCACTTCGCCGTCTATAATAATTTTTATATCCTGCTGTGAACTACGTATACACAGATACATTCCATCCAAATTCTGAGGTAGTTTATTCTCAATTACAAAAGTATCACCACTATCTACATCATAAGAACCCGGTACAGATATAGGTACTCTTTCACCTGCTTCAACAAGCATTTCCCAACCCTCATTGAAAGACAGACTTCCCCCAACCTTGAATCGAATTTCCTTTTCAGAGAAAAGCTCGCCTATTATAAAATACCCAATAGATATCATCAAAAAAGTTGCCAATATCCACTGAAAAACTCGCATCATTTTTCCTATATTAGACTCCATACTTTTTATCTTCCCTCCCCCGAAAAATGTGTGTCAACTATAATGTCTATATGACTTATTATAACACTTTGGTAACCCTTTTCAACATTTAATAAGACTTGTTTTGTTGTTATCTTACAAATTTGTTCAAAATCTGGGTTTATTAAAAAAAAGATTCGGGAATGGATAAATCCCACCCGAATCTCATAAACTATAAACTAATTACTTCGCAGCCATCTCTGCCTTAAGTGACTGAGTAAGAGCTGGAACAATCTTGTTAAGATCTCCTACGATGCCGTAATCTGCTACATCAAAGATAGGAGCATCTGCATCCTTATTGATAGCGATGATGATATCAGACTCTTCCATACCGGCAACGTGCTGAATAGCACCTGAAATACCGATAGCAAAGTATACATTAGGACGTACAGTCTTACCAGTCTGACCTACCTGGTAATCTCTCTCCATCCAGCCTGAATCAACAACTGCTCTTGAGCAGCTAACTGTTCCGCCAATAACATCAGCAAGATCCTGAAGCATCTTGAAGTTCTCAGCTGAACCAACACCACGGCCACCTGATACCAAAATCTTAGCATCCATGATATCTACTGTATCCTTAACAGCCTTAACAACCTCAAGGATCTCAACGTATTTATTATCTGGAGTAAATCCAGGATTGTACTCGATAACCTCTGCCTTAGCACCCTCAATCTTATCAATCTTCTGCATAACACCAGGACGAACTGTAGCCATCTGTGGTCTGTTGTCTGGACATGCGATTGTTGCGATTGTGTTACCACCAAATGCAGGACGAGTCATAAGAAGCTGATTGTGCTTCTGTTCCTGATTAGGAATTGGGTTGATTGGGAAATCACCAATCTCAAGAACTGTACAGTCTGCAGTAAGACCTGTAGCAACTCTAGCTGAAACACGAGGGCCAAGATCTCTACCGATAGCTGTAGCACCAACTAATACGATATCTGGCTTATACTCGTTAATTACAGAAGCCATAGCATGTGTATAAGGCTCTGTTCTGTACTCCTTTAATTCTGGATCGTCTACAACGATAACCTTGTCAGCACCATATGCTGCAAGCTCGTCA
>SVED01000099.1 GCA_015057515.1 Lachnospiraceae bacterium | reverse complement strand
ATAAAAATAAAATGTGCCCGAAGGGATTCGAACCCCCGACCCACGGCTTAGAAGGCCGTTGCTCTATCCAGCTGAGCTACGGACACATTTGTAGTTCGCTATTGCGAAACAAAAGCGGGTGATGGGAATCGAACCCACGTATCTAGCTTGGAAGGCTAGTGTTCTACCATTGAACTACACCCGCATATCCATATTAAATTAGTTTAAAAGTCGGGGTGACAGGATTCGAACCTGCGACCTCCTGATCCCAAATCAGGCGCTCTAGCCAAGCTGAGCCACACCCCGAGGTGTGTATGTATATATAGTGTTTTTTAACACCCTATTTCTTAACGCAAAACCCATTATATATGAAGCCCACTGTAATGTCAATAACTTTTTTTAAAAAAATAAAATACTTTAAAAATGCTTTTTTGTAATATATAATAGCTTATGCTGTGCAATAATATTGTGATATTAGTACTGCGAATTTGTACGAGTAATTGTATTCAATTGGAGATATTTATATAATGAGTGATTTTGTTTTTAGTATTAACGTGACAATGCCTATTTTTTTGGTTATACTATTAGGCTACATATTAAGGAAGTTTAATTTAATTAGTGACGAATTTGTTGCAGTGGCAAACAAATATGTTTTTATGGTTGCTCTTCCTATAATGCTATTTCAGGAGATTAGTACGTCAGATGTAAGAAAGGATATGAATGTTAAATTTTTCTTATTTTGTCTACTGGTAACTATCATAATGTTCGCATTAGTTTGGGTTATTGCCGCAATTACATTAAAGGATAAAACCTTGGTAGGCGCTTTTGCACAAGCTGGTGCACGAGGTAGTGCCGCAGTTCTTGGAGTGGCCTTTGTTGAAAATATCTGTGGAGATATTGGAATGACCCCTTTGATGATTGTTGCAGCGGTTCCTTTCTTTAATATGATATCTGTTGTTATACTTGTGTTTAATGCTAATGGCTCAAGGGAAAAAAATAAAGGAAAAATTAAGGATGCATGTATAAATATTGCAAAAAATCCAATTATAATAGGTATATTGTCAGGCTTGATAATTTCTTTGTTGAAGGTTGATTTGCCTGTGATGGTAGATAGGACAATGGATTATATAGGAAGAACAGCGACTCCTATAGCTTTGATAGCTATCGGTGGTGGTTTTGATACAAAGGCAGCTATAGAGAAATTAAAGCCTGCTTTAGGAGCAAGTTTTATAAAACTTATAGGCTTGCCGGCGGTATTTTTACCAATAGCATATATTCTTGATTTTGGTTCCAGTGAAATGGTTGCAATTCTCATGATGTTGGCTGCACCAACTACTGTTAGTTGTTATATTATGGCAAAGAACATGGATAATGATGAAGTGCTTACATCCAATGTAATAGTATTAACAACATTGCTTTCATCTGTTACATTAACTATGTGGGTGTTTGTTTTAAAAACAGTAGGATGTATATAGGATATAATGATGTTTTTCTTATAAACAAAAAAATAATTAAAAAGTTCTTGACATTTTATCCTATAACTATTATACTAACAAAGGTGTTGAAACACACGAATGGGATCTTAGCTCAGCTGGAGAGCATCTGCCTTACAAGCAGAGGGTCACAGGTTCGAGCCCTGTAGGTCCCATTTTATATGGCGGGATAGCTCAGTTGGCTAGAGCATACGGTTCATACCCGTAGTGTCGAGGGTTCAAATCCCCCTCCCGCTACTTTTTACATTATGGTCTACAACCTAGTATTTAAGGGTTGTAGATTTTTTTTATTTTAAAAATGTGACTTAAAGATAATCAAACAGTTAGTTGAGTTATAGGTGGCAACAGAAGATTAAATTTATTATACATATTTTCGTAAATAGATCAGTGTACAGCCACTTATCGTTAATGAAATGATATATTAAATAATTGTTATAAATGAGGTTATTTGATATTATACGAATATGTGCTTGGGAATGAGCATGGTCGCAATTTATTTTAATGAGAACTATGAGACAAAGGTTAAATTACATAATTCAAGGAGGTATATATAATGATTTGTAAAAGTTGTGGTGCAACAGTTAAAGAAGGACAGTTTACCTGTTCTAGCTGTGGTGCTTATTTAAGTAAGGATAGTACTGTACAATCAGCCAGCCTAAGGGAAAGAAGTGATATGAATAATGGCCCTAGCGTATATTCAGGTAATGACTCTGGCCTATATACAAGTAATGTTCCAGTTGTGGTAAAAGATGGATGGAAATGGTATGCTTTTATGACATGGGGAATGATACCTTTGTTTTCTGTAGGCGCAATATTTGAGATACCGTCTTATTTTAAAATGTCTGCATTGCTAGGAATTTTGTATATAGCCTATATTATTTTAGGCTGGGTTGCACATGTAAGTCTGCGTGAATTTGAAGAAAAGGGTATAAAAATACTGTATACATTTCTAGCTATGCCTATTATTATGTTATTTTTGACATGTATGACCCTTGTTGGTAAATTTAGAGAAATATATGGACAAAGAATAGATACAAGTATTATACTCGGGGACGTGATGAAAGAACCTAAGATAGTAATGACTATGATAGTATACATAGTTTTTCTGGTTGTAAATGTAGTATATTTCAATAACCGCAAAGATGAATTCAGATTTTAATATGAAAGGGAGGTGCATTTATATGGGTAGGACAGGTATGAGATGTAAATTGATAACTGTTTTTCTTGTGGTGTGCCTTTTTATTTCCACTTCGTTGCGAGTGTATGCCAGTGAGACAGAGGAAAACGGGGAAAAATCATATTACCAAACTGTTGAGTATGTATTTGCAGATGAAGATGAAAAAGCGGAGATGACTCATCTTTTGTTTGCCAAGCTGGTATATGATAACCTTGACGGATATGAGGGATGTACAATTAAGGAGTATATAGAGGATTTTCCAGAGATGTACAATACAGAGATATGGAGTAACTCTGGCATAACCTATAAGGCGTTATACAATAGTCTTATAGGTGACTGGAATATTGTTGAGGTATTTAATAAAAATGATTCATCAGGCTTTTATGGAGTTGCCTTTGAAAAGGATGGTCAGGCAATACTGGCTTATCGTGGCAGTGAAATGTTTACCGAGGAGTTTGCTTTAGATGAGAGTAATGATTGGTTAGGAACAGACTTCAAATTTGCTATATTTAATTCACTTAGTGCACAGTTTGCTGATGCTAGGGCGACTTACATATCTATAACCAAAGATATGCGCAGGAAAGGATTAGACTTGGAGAATATAACCTTATCTGGACATTCTTTGGGTGGCGCATTGGTTACTTATGTGTCTTTATTGGAAGGGGCATATGGTTATTCCTTTGATGGTGCTTCCGGTCATGTGATAGATTTGATTTATTATAATGAATATATGAGTATAGATGATTATACAGGTATAGATGATAGTTCTAACGTGAAATATTGTAATTATACCGACGAGACGGGTTATAAGGTTGCAGACCTTATTCAGCATACCAATGCTCAATATATCTATCAGATTGACAGAGTTACTAACGTAGATGGATTAATTGAAAATGATTTCATTCCACAAATAGCAGATGCGGCGTCCCACATTATATGGTCCACCCTAGATTATGAGGGTAATAAAGTATTCTTTACAGAAAAGGTAAATGAAGATGGCTACACATATCAACCAGAGAAAACGGCCATCATAGATATAAATAGAAATGTTCTTCAGGCCAGTATTGAGGAATTAGGCATAGATTCTGTTCAGGATTTTAGAGATGGTATTGACTATGAGTACATTTTTGGAGCGTTAACAGGAGTTGTCAAAGAAGGAAGGGTTGTTCTTTGTAATAAGAGTCATGCCGTCCAAGCAGTGTATGATGGAGTAGGCGTAAGCAGCGGTTTTGCTCTGGAAAATGTAATTTACACTGGTAAAGGTGATGATTATATATATGGATACGTGGCGGATGATGTATTTATTGGAGGCTCATTTAAAGACTATTATTATGGTAGCTTGGGTAATGATACATATGTTATAGATAATTGGGAAAAGGGTTTTAGCCATATATATGATATTGGTGGAGAAAAAACGATTATTATTCTTCGCAATATGCAAATTAGAGATATTGATAAGATAAAATGGTTGGATGCAGTTAATGCTTTTGAACTGCCTAATGGAAACAATATTTCTATAAATGTAGCACAATCCTATGAAAATGTGGAATTTTATGCATATGATAGAGGAAAATTATTTTATCTGGGAACCTTGGCGGATACTGCTTGTCCTAAGGTAGGAGCTTCTGATGCTATATATGAGTTTAGTCAGGAATATATGCAGGAAAAAAATATTGTTATGATTGAAGGTTATGCAACCATAGATATATATGATGAAAATGATATCAAGGTTGACAGTATTACTAATGAAGATTTTAATGGAACAGGAGCTGTTGATGTTATAGGGGGTCAGGCTATTGTACAAGATGGGGAAGAAAATCCAAGTATACTTCTTGTCATGACCAATGGGTATAATGTAAAAATTACCACTGATTCTGAAAGATGCAATATGTCAGTGGGAGCTTATAGAGATGATGAAGGTATAGTTGGTTGTAAAAAGCATTACTATAAAAAGTATAAAAACCATTTAGTTAATTTTGATGATATAGATTATACTGACTCAAATAGTGGAGACGTAGACTGGTTAGATATTTTTAATCAGGGATTTAGTATTATTTCTGATTGGTTATAATTTGATATT
>SVED01000098.1 GCA_015057515.1 Lachnospiraceae bacterium | reverse complement strand
TTCTTACTGCATGGAAGGAGTTTGAACCATACGAGGTAGTTGCTACTACATATCAGGCTATTTCAGGTGCTGGTAAGACATTTAAGGATTGGCCAGAAATGGTAGAAAACATTATACCATTCATCGGCGGAGAGGAAGAAAAGTCTGAGAAGGAGCCACTTAGGATCTGGGGTAAGATTGAGGATGGTGTAATCGTTCCAGCTGATGATGTGAAGATTACTTGCCAGTGTATTCGTGTTCCAGTTCTCAACGGACACACAGCAGCAGTATTTGTTAAGTTCAGAAAGCAGCCAACAAAAGAGCAGCTTATCCAGAAGTTAGTTGAGTTCAAGGGAGCTCCTCAGGAGTTAGGTCTTCCTAGTGCTCCAAAGCAGTTCATCCAGTATATGGAGGAGGACAACAGACCACAGGTAACTCTTGATGTTGACTACGAAAACGGTATGGGTGTAAGTGTAGGACGTATCCGTGAGGATTCAATCTACGATTGGAAGTTTGTTGGACTTTCACACAATACTGTAAGAGGAGCAGCAGGTGGTGCAGTTCTTTGTGCTGAGCTTCTTAAGGCACAGGGATATATTACTAAGAAGTAATTAAAATATAAAAGGGAGACTTGAAATATCAAGTCTCCCAGTGTATAATCTACTTAGAAAGCAATCGGAAACGATTTCAGGTTGCTCTCCGTTTATTACTTATTAAGAAATAAGCATCCTACGAATTGCACGCCGAGGATGCTTATTTCTTTTTATTATGTCGGTCTATATATGTCAATGCAGCGAAGACGAGTATTAGTAAATCAATAACTTCTAGTGTTGTCATCGGCATCCCCTCCTTATGTACTAGAGGGCAACTTGAGAAAATCGCATCCACTTTCTTTTCGATAATACACATATAGTATAACACGGATAGAACAAATGTTCAAGTTGTGTGCGTGCAAAATTTTATAAAATATATTATACTAACACAGGGAGAGTAATATAATGAGTACATTTAATTCACTGGAAGAAGCACAGAAATTTTTTGAAAATGATACATTTGCAACCAACAATGGTATGAAAATTGAAAGCCTTAACGAGGATGGTTGTGTATGTAGTATGGATTTGAAAGAGAACCACAGGAATGCCTATGGAGGTATCATGGGTGGTGTAATATTTACATTAGGAGATTTTGCCTTTGCAGTAGCCTCTAACAATGCACATAAGCCAACTGTGGCACTTAATGTAAACATTAATTTCCTAAGCTCTTCAAAAGGAACACATCTTACAGCTACTGCTAAGTGTGTGAAGAGTGGAAGAACTACTAGTGTATATAATGTGATGATTACCGATGAATTTGACAAGGAAGTTGCTATGTTTATAGGAACTGGATATAAGCTATAGATGTTTCTGTCATAGAAAATAATATAGTGTTTAATTTATATTGAAATGCAGTATAAAATATTTTAAAATATGAATGAGGAAACTCAAATATTTATAAATAAGGAGATGAGTGTTTGAAAAACATTAACAAAAAGGAGAGTGTGAGCTAGCCGGAAGGTTTGCTTACATAAAAAGAAACCTTCTGGAAACTCGATAAATACAGTTAAATTAAAACAATTATTTTATTGATTTTTAGGAGGAAAAGAAATTGAACAAAAATTATATTATCCGTAAAGAGACACCAGCAGACTATCGCATGGTTGAGGAGATGACTAGAGCAGCATTTTGGAACGTATATGTACCTGGATGTAGCGAACATTATCTGACCCACGTTATGCGAGAACATAAGGATTTCATTTCAGAGCTTAATTTAGTATTAGAGCTTGAAGGTGAGATAATTGCTACAGTAAAGTACACCAAGTCCTATCTTAAGGATGAGAATGGATATGAGAAACCAATTCTTTCTTTTGGACCATTTTGTGTGTTGCCAAAGTATCAAAGACAGGGATATGGTAAAGCATTATTAGAGTATTCTTTTGATATAGCAAAGGATATGGGATATGATGTGATAGCAATATTCGGAGATCCTGCTAATTATGTAGCACGTGGCTTTAAGTCATGCCAGAAGTACAATGTATGCTTGGAAGGAGATGTGTATCATTCCTCCTTAATTGTGAAGGAGCTTGTACCTAACGCATTAGACGGCAGAAAATGGTATTGTTATGAAAGCAAGGTTTTTGAAGGAATTACTGATGAGGCCACAGAAGAGTTTGATAAGACTTTCCCTGTTATGGAGAAGGCTTGGCGACCAAGTCAGGAGATATTCTATATCCAGTGTCGTTCAAGTATTGGTATCTAAAGGATAATAGTTCCCGTGGGTGTGGTATTTTACCACATCCACGTTTTTTTATAATACTTGACAGCTAATTGTAATTAGCCTATAATTAAGCTAATCCAAATTAGCTAACGGAGGTTTATATGAATACAAAGAAGAGGATAATAGAAGAAGCTTTGGTTTTGTTCTCAGAAAGAGGATATAGTGATGTTTATGTAGGTGATATTGCAAAGGCGGTGGGAATTAAGGCTCCATCCTTATATAAACATTTTAAGAATAAACAGGTAATATTTGAAGCTATACTGGAAGAACTGAAGTCCAGTTATGTAGAGCAGGCATTATCCATAGGTATCCATGGAAATAATGTAAGTGCAGATGCTGGTATATATACTGAAATTTCAGAAGAAAAACTTATAGAGATTGGAAAAAATTTGTTTTTGTATTTTCTGCATGACAATCATGTGAGGTTGTTTAGAAAACTGCTTACTTTGGAGCAGTATCATAATTCAGAGTTGGCAACTATGTATTCCAGACAATACTTTGATGATCCAATGACTTATCAGGGAGGATTGTTTAAACTCCTAATTGCCACAGGGAAGTTTAAAAATGTTGACACACAAGTATTAGCATTACAGTTTTACGCACCAATATATACATTACTTACTGTCTGTGACAGAGACCCTGGAAGAGAGCAGGAAGCATTAAAGTTACTAGAAGCACATATACGACAATTTAACGCTAATTATTTGGAGGATAAATAATGAAAATAGTATTAATTCACGGTCAAAATCATAAGGGAAGTACTTATCAGATTAGTAGATTATTATTAGAACAGTTTGAAAATAGTGAGGTGGAAGAGTTTTTCTTGCCAAGGGATTTAGAACATTTCTGTCTTGGATGCTATAATTGTATCGATGATGAATCAAGGTGTCCTTTTTACAATGAGAAAAGACCGATTATGGAAGCTGTAGAAAAAGCAGACTTATTGATATTTACAACTCCAACATATTGTATGAGAGCATCAGCTCCTATGAAAGCATTTATAGACCTTACATTTACATATTGGATGGTTCATAAGCCAAGAAAGTGTATGTTCTCTAAAAAGGCAGTGGTTATATCAACAGCTGCGGGAACAGGTATTAAAACAGCTATTAAGGATATTAGTAATACATTGTTTTATTGGGGTGTTCCATATATAAGAGAATATGGCGTGGCTGTGCAGGCAATGAGCTGGGAGCAGGTTGCTGATAAGAAAAAAGCTAAAATAAAAACTGATATTGTTAAGTTAGCCAATAGGATAAAAAGGAATAAGGTAAAAGTTGGATTTAAAACCAGATTTATGTTTGGTATAATGAGAATGATGCAGCTTAAAGATATGGGCTCTGGTGAGTCAGAGAAAGAGTATTGGATAGAAAAGGGTTGGCTGGATAAAAAAAGACCTTGGAATTGGGATTGATTGTATATAGGAGGTATATTATATGGAGATTATAGATAAGAATCTAGATGGTGGCAAAGCATTTGATTGGGGTAAGACGTCCGCTGACTATGCAAAATTTCGTGATATATATCCACAGGAGTTTTACAATAAGATTCTAGAACGTAAACTATGTATAAATGGACAGACTGTTCTTGATATGGGTACTGGAACTGGAGTAATTCCAAGAAATATGTACTCCTATGGAGCAAAGTGGATAGGTACAGATATTTCAGAAAATCAGATTGAACAGGCGAAGCTTTTGTCGGAAGGAATGGATATTGAATACTATGCACATTCTGCAGAAGATTTAGATTTTCCTGAGGAGACATTTGATGTAATTACTGCTTGTCAGTGTTTCTGGTATTTTAACCATGAGATGATTATGCCTAAATTACATAGAATTTTAAAGAAGGATGGACGTATACTGATATTGTATATGGCGTGGCTACCATTTGAGGATAAAATTGCCGGTGAAAGTGAGAAGCTAGTGCTTAAGTATAGTCCGAACTGGAGCGGAGCAGGAGAAACTTTACATTCGATACACATACCTAAGTGTTATGAGGAAAAATTTAAGTTAGTATATCACGAGGAATATAAGCTAAATGTGCATTTTACCAGAGAAAGCTGGAATGGAAGAATGAAGGCTTGCCGAGGTGTAGGGGCATCTCTTACAGAGGAACAGGTTGCAAGTTGGGAAAAAGAGCATATGGCCTTATTACAGGAGATTGCGCCTGATGAGTTTGATGTTTTGCATTATGCTGCAATAGCAGAGTTAAAAAAGTTATAGATAATTATGCCATATCAACTTTTAAGAATATTTTGTCGATATACAAAATGATAGAATATAGGTAAACGGATTTACCACACAGTATACAAGGAGGTATTAGTATGGATTTAGGTGCAATTATTAATAGTACAACTGCAGCAGGTAACACTCATGCTACTAAGGAAACGAAACAGGCTGATGAAGTATGGAAGTATGGAGTGACTGGAAGAACCATTGGCCAGGCTAAACTTAGTGAAAATGCAAAGAAGTATTATGAGGAATTAAAGTCCAAATATCAAAACATGGATTTTATTTTGGTTAGCAAAGATATGAAGGAAATGGCAAAGGCAAATGCCGGAAGCTTTGCAAATCCTAA
>SVED01000021.1 GCA_015057515.1 Lachnospiraceae bacterium | reverse complement strand
CCACTTGGAAAATCAGGTGTAAATCATAGATTAAGAAAAATAAGTGAAATAGCTAGTGAGCTAAGGAGGAGTAATAATGATTAGCAAGAACGTAAAGGTGAATTTACCAACTGATGCAGAGGCAAGACCAGTAGCGGTTACTGTTCAGATTGCAAGTAAGTATGACAGCAGAATATTTATCGTTTCAGGTGATAAAAAGATAAATGCAAAGAGTATAATGGGAATGATGAGCTTAGGTTTTGTTCACAACGATGAACTTATAGTTCAGGCTGAAGGTGATGATGCAGAGGCAGCTGTAGCAGAAATTGCTAATTATATTCAATCTGGGGAGTAGTATTCTTGCATTAGTGTATTCTTTATGTTAAAATAAAGGTTACGACGAGACTACAAAGGAGGATGTCAAATGGGAAAGCTTAGCAGTTTCTTAGGGAAGATTCCTTTTTTGTCAAATTTGGGTGGCAAAAAGAAATCAACAAAAAGTAATGTAGAACTCCAATATGATAAGGCCATTAACTTAATGGAAAATGGCAACGCCGATGAAGCTGTTGAAATAATGGAAAAGATAGTAGACATTGCCATCGTCGATGCAAATTATAAGTCATTCGGTGTCGATTCACTTAAGATTATGGGGGAGCTTTATGAGACAGGAAAGTACAGCAACTGTACCGTGACTGTAGATAAGAGTAAGGCAACAGTTTACTATGAGAGATATACCAATCTTACCAAGGATGGGGAGATGATATATAAGTTGGCTAAGATGTTTTTAGAGATTCAGAACTTCTCTAAAGCAATTACATTCTTTGAGAAGGCTACTGAGTGTGGTATGAAGCCTGCTTATATGAACTTGGGTAGTATCTACGAAAATGGACTTCAGAGAGTAGATCAGTATGGAAATAAGAGTGATTTTGTTGTTCCTGTTGATCTTGACAAAGCCAAAATGTGGTACAAGAAGCTTGCAGATACTGGTGATAGCAAGGCGCAGAGTGCTTACGAGAGAGTAGATTATGCCAGCAAGCACACAGACAGTATTGAGTTCGAGGAAAAGGATAAACTCTACACTAATATTTCTGAAGCTAGACGTGCAAAGGGTAAGGAACCTAGATATAAGGTTATTGAGGCATCTCGTTTACAGTATCAATATACCTATGTACACAATCAGGTAGACGGCTATATACACAAGCTGCCAAAGGGATGGGTTAAGACTATTAACGAAGATACTGACGAGGAGTATTATGCTCCAAGTATTACTTATAAAGATTTTGCTATGTATGTTTCATATGATAGTATTCCAAGAGAGTCTAAGAAGACCTTGGAGAACTATCTTAGATATTGCAACGATGCTTTTGAAGAGGAATTACAGCTTAAGGCTTATATAACTGAATATGCAGATGGTATTTGTACTACCTTCTATCACAAGGAGATGGAAAAGGGTATTGTAACATTTGCTTTTTATCAGGGTAAGAGACTTGCTTGTATGAAGTTTGTCTGTGCAAGTATGGAGATTATTGAGCAGTATGAAGAGATTATCTTCGAAACAGCTAACTCCTTTGCTTTTGTTGATCCTACATTAGTTAGCGACCAGAGCCTTAACCGTAAAGACAATCAATATTACAGTGAGGCTGTGTACTGCTACTACCTTGAGGATTATGAAGGCGCTATGTCAGCGGCTAAGCAGGCACTTAAGCTTGGTAGCATCAAGGCAAGTTATTTGCTTATTGAACTTTATTTTGATGATGATTCACCATACAAAGATATAGAGAAAACGATTAGCTATGCAAAACAGTTATTTGATGCCACAAAGGATCCTGATTTAGCATTCTTGCTCGGTAACATTTACGATCAGCACCTTAAGGACTATATGAAGGCACTTAACTGGTATGAGCATGCTCACAGATTAGGACATAAGAGAGTTGCTTTCTACCTTGGTAGAATATACTACTATGGTGTTTTAAGAACAAAGAGAGATGGTGCTAAAGCCTTAGAATATTTTAAGGAAGCTCAGGCAAATGGTATTCTTGAGGCAGAGGCTTATATAAAGGATATCGAAGAGCTTGGTAACGAAGACCTTCAAAGCTCAGTTGAAAAATGGGAAAGAGCTGTGGAGGCAGGAAGTGGTGCAGCCGCTTTAAAGATTGCTTTATACAAACAAAGCCAGGTTTTCTTTATGGCTAACTCTTATGATATTGAAAAAGCATTTATAGAGGCTCTTGGACTTGGTAGTTATCAGGCCGCTTACGAACTTGGTAAAATATATCAGATTCAGGAAGCTGATGAAAACTATAAGGGTGAGATTAAGAGTATCAAATATTTTGAGAGAGCTTACGATCATAAGTATGATGGTTTTGATAAAGAGAACTTATTTAAGATTGTAGATTACAAGGCTGGTAAAACAGATAATCTAGAGGATAAGGTTAATTTCTATCTGGAAAGTGCGAAGATGGCATATGTTCCTGCTATTGACAGAATTATAGAATTGCTTCCAAGCAGCAATCAACAGGTTGAGGAGCTTTATGCTGAGCTTATTGAGATTGCTGAGACAGGTGATGACACAGCTATTATCAGTATGAATAAGCTTGAGAAGAAGTATAATGACTTGGTTATCAAAAAACCAAATGAGTCACAAAAGGTTATTGAGAACAAGTTCTTTAGACTTTGCGTACCTAAGGAGTGTACAGCAAGTATTAACGACGAGGGTGGTACAATTAAATTTGCAGATTCGGTGGTTGAGTTTGCTGTTGCAGAAATGCCTGTTAATGCAGATGATGAATCAAACTACCTAAAGATATACAAGCTTATTTTATCTGAGTACTTGCCAGATGAGTCAGCAGAGATTATAATTGCTAACTCTCGTATGATTGGTTCAGGTATGAGAAGCTCAAAGGATAATATTCATATTTTCAATGTGCTCCTTATCAGCTCAAAGAACCAGTATATGTTTAAGTTAAGCTCAAGAGACAGACGTGAGATGATGATGTTTAAAGACAAGGTGTTAGAGATTGCCAAGTCTTTAGTTGAGACAGGTGAGATATACATCGCAACAGAGGAAAACAAGAAAAATATTGGTTTATCCTTCTTGTTGCATGCTAATGAAAGTGGATTCCTTTCAATTGGCAAAATGGATTAATTTAATAATTACTTCGGGGCAGGGTGTAATTCCCGACCGGCGGTGTTTGCATTATGCATAAGCCCGCGAGCCGATAGGCAGGATTTGGTGAGATTCCAGAGCCGACAGTATAGTCTGGATGTGAGAAGTTTAGTATTCCGTAAGGAGTAGATTTTTATGTTGCATAAAAGTCCCGAATAATACTGTTCGGGACTTTTTATATTATAGGGAGAGTATATGTCATATAATAAAAAATATATGGAACGAGCTATAGAGATTGCCCTAAAGGGAGAGGGTGGAGTTAACCCGAATCCTTTGGTGGGAGCTGTTATAGTTAAAGACAATAAAATAATAGGCGAAGGTTATCATGCAAGATATGGTGACCTTCATGCAGAAAGAAATGCCTTCGCCAATCTTATAGAGGATGCAGAGGGCGCTGAGATGTATGTTACATTGGAACCCTGTTGCCACTATGGAAAACAGCCTCCTTGTGTTGAAGCAATTGTAGAACACAAAATTGCCAAGGTATATGTTGGATCTGACGACCCAAATGAAAAGGTGGCAGGAAAAGGTATACAGTATCTTTTGGATAGAGGTATACAGGTTGAAACCCAGGTTATGAAGGAGGAATGCGATAGTATTAATCCTGTCTTTTTTCATTATATAACAAAGGGTACACCTTATGTTGTGATGAAGTATGCTATGACTATGGACGGCAAAATCGCCACTTATGCAGGCCTTAGTAAGTGGATTACCGGAGAGGCAGCAAGAAACAGAGTACAGTATAGCAGACACAAATATACGGGTATAATGGTAGGAATAGGTACTGTTCTTGCAGATGATCCAATGCTTACATGTAGAATAGAAGGTGGAAGAAATCCAATAAGAATAATATGTGATTCCAAGCTACGCATACCAACAGACAGCAACATTGTAAAGACAGCAAAGGAAGTTCCTACTATTGTAGCAACCTTAGATTTGAATAAGGGAGATGAGGGCTATGAGGAGTACAAAGAAAAAATAAAATTTCTCGAGGAAAATGGTATTGAGATTATATCTACAAAGGCCTTAGATGGGCATATTGATTTGCAGTGTCTGATGAATAAACTGGGAGAAAAAAATGTGGACAGCGTATTGTTAGAAGGAGGAGGTACTTTGAATTACAGTGCGCTTTCTTCTGGTATAGTTCAAGAAGTTCAAGCTTATATTGCACCTAAAATATTTGGTGGAAAAAAGGCAGTAACTCCAGTAGAGGGTATAGGAGTAGAAAGTCCGCAGGATAGTTTTGGGTTTGCTTTGGAAAAAGTGGAAAATATTGAAAATGATATACTTTTGACCTATGTGAAAAAGGGGTGATATAGATGTTTACCGGAATTATTGAAGAGGTTGGTACAATAAAAGCAATACAAAGGGGTTCCAAGTCGGAGGTGCTTACAATTCAAGGAGATGTAGTTACCAAGGGTACCGCTGTTGGAGATAGCATCGCAGTAAACGGAGTGTGCTTAACAGTTACAACTATTTCAGGCAATGTTTTTACTGCCGATGTTATGGCGGAGACTATGCGAAGAACTTCTCTGTGTAATTTAACAAACGGTAGCAAGGTTAATTTAGAGAGAGCAATGGCTGCGGATGGCAGATTTGGAGGACACATTGTTTCAGGTCATATAGATGGGACCGGTGTTATTCTTGATTACACGAAAGAAGACAATGCAGTGTGGGTTACCATAGGGGCTGAGGAATCTATACTCAAATATATTATTGAAAAGGGATCTATTACCATAGATGGCATAAGTCTTACAGTTGCTTATGTTGATGATAATTGTTTTAAGGTATCTATTATCCCTCATACAGCAAAGGAAACCACACTTCTTACTAAAAAGACTAATGATGTGGTGAATTTAGAAAATGATGTAATAGGAAAATATGTAGAGAAATTACTAAATACACAAAACCAAAAGAGTTCATCTAAAATAGATGCTGAATTTTTGATGAAAAATGGATTTATGTAAGAGGAGGCAAGGATGGAAAACCAAGTAAAATTTAACTCAATAGAAGAAATATTAGAGGATCTTCGTCAAGGTAAAATAGTAGTTATTTTAGATGATGAGGATAGAGAAAATGAGGGAGATGTAATCTGTGCTGCAGAATTTGCTACCACTGAAAATGTAAACTTTATGGCAAGCTATGCAAAGGGACTTATCTGTATGCCTATGGCACCGGAATACACAGATAGACTTAATTTGCCACAGATGTGTATAACTAACACGGATAATCATTGTACGGCATTTTCTGTGTCTGTAGACCATATTGATACAACTACAGGTATATCCGCTTACGAGAGAGGTATTACCGCCAGAAAGTTTGTGGAGGAGGGAGCTAAGCCTTCGGATTTTAGAAGACCGGGTCATATGTTTCCTTTAGAAGCCAGGCCGGGAGGTGTTATTGAGCGCCAAGGTCATACAGAGGCTACTGTAGACTTAGTAAAGTTAGCAGGTCTTAAGCCGGTAGGTCTTTGCTGTGAAATAATGCGAGATGATGGTAATATGGCTAGACTTGATGATTTGGTTGAATTTGCCCAAAAGCATAATCTTAAAATATCAACCATTGAAAAATTAGTTCAATACAGAAAAGAGCATGAAGTGTTTGTAGAGTGTGTGGCAAAAGCCAAGATGCCAACAAGATATGGAGACTTCACAATATACGGCTATGTAAATAAGCTTAACGGCGAGCATCATGTAGCTCTTGTGAAAGGTAATATAACTGATGGTAAGCCGGTACTTTGTAGAGTGCATTCTGAGTGTCTCACAGGAGATGCATTGGGTTCGGCAAGATGTGATTGTGGGCAGCAATACGATGCAGCTATGAAAATGATTGCAAAGGAAGGAAGAGGAGTCCTTTTATATATGAGACAAGAAGGAAGAGGCATAGGACTTATCAATAAAATTCGTGCATATGAGCTGCAGGACAAGGGAAGAGATACTGTGGAAGCAAACCTTGAATTAGGATTCCCGGAGGATGCCAGAGATTACACTATAGGAACTCAGATATTGGTGGATTTAGGTATAAAACAGCTCAGACTTATGACAAATAATCCACTTAAAATGTACGGACTAAACGGATACAATCTTGAGATAGTGGAGAGAGTTCCTATCGAGATGGAGCCTGGAGTATATGACATTTTTTATTTAAAAACTAAGAAAGAAAAAATGGGACATATACTTAATAATCTGGAAAATTAAAAAAATATCGCCACGGAGTTAAACCGTTGACAATTACATTTATTATAATTAGGAGGAATATATTATGAAGACTTTAGAAGGAAAAATGGTAGCAGAGGGAATTAAGATTGGTATTGTAGCAGCAAGATTTAATGAATTTATTGTGTCAAAACTCATAGGTGGTGCTATGGATGGACTTGTTAGACATAACGTTAAGGAAGAGGATGTTACTCTTGCTTGGGTTCCAGGTGCATTTGAAATACCACTTGCGGCAAAGAAGATGGCTAAATCAGGAAAATATGACGCAGTAATCTGTTTAGGTACAGTAATTAGAGGTGCAACCAGCCACTATGATTATGTCTGCAATGAGGTGTCAAAGGGAATAGCTGCAGTTTCTATGGAGACTGAGGTACCTGTAATGTTCGGAATCGTTACAACAGAAAATATTGAACAGGCCATTGAGAGAGCTGGTACAAAGGCTGGAAATAAGGGTTACGATTGTGCGCTTGGTGCAATTGAAATGATTAATCTTATGAAGCAGATGTAATACTAATAATAAAAAATAGCTGAGGCTATTTATAGTATGGGTGATAATATGAGTAAATCAGATATGAAGCTTTTATTCTTTGATATTGATGGTACGTTAATTACAGATGACGGGACTAGAACCTTTCCCGAAAGTGCCAAAGAGGCTATAAGACTTGCAAGAAAAAATGGACACAAAACCTTTATCAATACGGGAAGAGTTATGGTAAATGTTGAAGACTTTATTCGTGAGCCTGGCTTTGATGGATATGTGTGTGGGTGTGGAACTCATATACAGGTTAACGGGGAGGATATATTTCACCATACCTTGTCATGGGAGCGCTGTAATGAGATAGCACATAAGTGTAGAGATATGGGGATGATGGCTATTTTTGAGTATATAAGTCATACTGGCTATGACCAGACCATACAGGGGACAGCCCATAGAGAAATTCTTGATTATTTTATTGCTATGAAACGTAAGCTGGTTCGGGATATTGATGGAGAAGATTTTGTTTTTGACAAGTTTACTGCCTGGTATGAAGAGGATAATCCCTATGTGGAGGAATTTAAAGAGTATCTTAAGGATGAATTTTTAGTAATCCAGCGCGAGGGCAACTTTATAGAAGTAGTACCAAAGGGATTTTCAAAGGCTACCGGTATTGAATATTTGGCTAAGTATTATGACGTGTCTTTAGATAACATTTTTGTATTTGGAGATAGTAATAATGACCTGGAAATGTTACAATATGTACCAAATAGTATTGCCATGGGAAAATGCACTAAAGAAGTGGCAGATATATCCTCTTACAGAACCGACACTGTAGAAAACCATGGAATATATAAGGCTATGAAGCATTTTGGAGTGATTTAATGAACAAAAGAAAGTTAAAACAGTTAAATATTATAACTCTTATTATTGTTGTGGCTGCTGCTGTAGCCATAGGGCTTTTTGTATTTGTTTTTTCGCCGGAAAAGGAAAACCGTTTGGATGCAGATAACCTAACTGAGTATAGGGAAGGATGGGTGCTAAAAAGCTATGATGACAATCCGGATCAGATTATTACTCTTCCGGCCTTTGTTGATGCGGACAAGGAAGATACTCTGGTTTTGATGAACAGAGTACCAGATGATGTAAATAGTGATTCGGTTATAGTACTAAGAACAGAATTTCAAAATATGATAGTCACCATTGGAGACAAAAAAGTATATTCAAATGGTGTTTTAAATGATCAAAAGCTTATGAAAAGCTGTGTTCCATGTTACAACATTATTGATATTGGAACAGCAAATCCGGGAGATTTAATCACCATATACATTGCTTCTGCCTATGATAAGTACAGTGGCTCCATAGACACAATTTACTATGGAACCAGAGGCGATGCTGTGGCAGATATTGTAAGGGATAATGGAATAAACTTTGTAATAACCATCACTTTGCTGGTTATTACTATTGTGCTAGTGGTATCTCTTATATTCATGAAGAGTGTAAGCATAGACAAAAAGAAAGCTGGATATGCCTTTGGTTTTATTTTTACTGTATCTTTGTGGAGTCTTACAGGCAACCCAATAATGCAAATTTTCACAGGCAATAATTTTGGCGTTTATATGTCTAATATGGTTTTGCTCTTGCTTATGCCAATACTCTATATTATGTATCAGCGATGTTTTGCGGTAAAACGCAGGTTTGCAAAAATATTTGAAATGGGTATATATATATTCGGAGTGAATTTTATCACAGGAATAATATTCCAGATATATTCTGTAATAGATTTTGCTACTTATATGATACTTACGAAGATTCTGATACTTATAGGTTTGATATTGCTGTCCGGTATTATGTATTTGGCCGCAGATACCTTTAGAGACAAAACCATATACAACAATTTTTACGCAAATATAGTTCTTACTGTGGCATGTTTGTTAGAGGCTGTGTTCTCATTCTTTGTTTTTTATAAGGATTATGATGGCATCATTTTACAGGTGGGAGTGTTCTTGTTTATTCTGATGTTAGTTGTTACTGTAGAAAAGGGCATCATTAAAGAGATGAACCAGCAAAGAGATAATGCCCTAAGTAGCATTGATGAGGAAAAGAAAAATACTGTAAATCAGATAAATACAAGTCTCATTTATGGGGCGATGAATACTGTTATCAATGAGATTAAGCCTGTAGACAGAGAAAACAGTAGATTGGTATATGATACATCCATTTATTTGAAGAATAGTCTTAAAGCCATTACGGATAGAGATTTGGTTCCTTTCGAGGAAGAGTTAGAGTATATAAAGGCATATTTAGGTATTCAACGCCGGCAAAATGAATTGTTGGAGGTAATGGTAGAGGATAAGGTTGTAGACTTTAATGTACCATTTAACACCATAGAGCCTCTTGTAGAAAATGCAGTAAAAAATGGTGCGTTAAGAGCGGATAGTCAGGGTAGAATAGTGGTAAGAAGTTATGAGAGACTGGATTGCTTTGCCATTCAGATTGTAGATAATGGAAAAGGGATTGGACCAGACAAACGCTTTGAAGGAAAACAGTCCTACAAAACTATCAAAAGAAGACTTAAAACAATGTGTGGTGGCGCTATAGATATTAAAAATAAGCCTGAGAAAGGTACGATTGTTACAGTTAAGATACCTAAGGAGGGCTTCATAATAAAGGAGTAGTTTTATGACATTTTCAGAGCAGATAGTATATGCCATGTTTAAGCCGGCAAAATACAAAGAAATAATTAACCTAAAAAAACGAAGGGCAGTTTTGTTTATTGTTGTCTTAATGCTGGTTTTAGGATTAGTAAGATTTGTGATACCTACAGCTTCGTTAATAACAGGCTTTGGCGGATTTGAGACACTATTTACCAAAAGGATAGCTCCGTTGGAGTTTTCACAGGGTAAGCTTGATATAGAAAAGCCATTTGTTATGAATTTTCAGGGGGCAATAGTCTTGATTGATACCTCTGTGGAGACTATAACCGATGATATGTTAGAAAGAAATGGTATATATTTTGCTATTGGTAGCAAAGATATGCGAGTTGTGGTAGTTGCTGATAAACCTATATATGAACTTGCACCTATAAGTTTAAACGAGATTTTGCCAGAAGGTTTTGACAACGATATGATGGTGGAGATTATACCGGGAATATATCTTTATATGGTGATATATTTGCTTATATTGTGTGTGGGATTCTTTATTAAGTATGGATTCTTTGCCCTGGTGCTTAGTATAACAGCCAATGGAATGAATAAGATGATGGAAATTGGTTTAAGCTACGGACAGGTGTTTATGATTTGCTTCTATAGTCAGACTTTTGGAATAATCCTATCAAACTTTGCAACAGCCTTAATTGGTATGAGTTCTATGTTTGTAAGCCTGATAGGAGTATTCGTAGCTATTCATATGATATCTGCATCTATGTTACACATTAAGGGAATCAATCAGGTCTGATATATCAGCAGTAGACATTTGACTCATAGTACTATTGTGAAAACGTGTATCGAATGTAACCTCCTTGAAAAGATATTCAGGGGGGTTATATTTTTTTGAGACCTCTTCGGTAGGAAATTCTATCTCTCCCATGATAAGACCTTCAAAGGCACCCTGAAAAACATCTAATTCCAGTGTGAGTTTTTCTTCCAATGGAAGAATATATCTTCTTTTTGTTATTATATTGCCTTGGGCTTTTTTGAGAAGATTTGAGTATTCCTCCTCGGTTAAATATAGTTCGTGTTCCTCTCGGGAAAGCATGCCACTTCCCTTTATTGTAAGCACATATTGAAGGTTTGAAATAACATTGTCTTTTATATATCCACGCTTTCTAACGCGAATAACAGGGCTGGTGGATATATAGGCCTGCTCAATAAGACTTGAGGAAAGTGTATCTAAATCAAATGGTAAATCATTGATTAAATATTTGCGTTCTATTTCCATATTTTGCTCCTTTTAACTCCATGCGTTCTTGATTATTTCAACAGTATGTTTTATTATTATATAGTATATGAGGGTAAAAATAAATAACTATTAATTCAGCTACATAATAAAAGTATTGTAGGTTTATAACATAGTATTTAAAGCAAGGAGAATAATTATGAGCAAGGTAAATGTATTTTTTGCTACAGGATATGAGGAGATAGAAGCATTAACTGTTGTTGACATATTAAGAAGAGCCAATATAGAGACCAATATGATATCGGTTACCGGTGATATAAATGTTGTGGGTTCCCATGGAATAGAAGTAAAAATGGACAAGCTGTTTGATGCAAATGATGAAGCAGATATGCTAGTGCTTCCTGGTGGTATGCCGGGTACACTTAACCTGCTCGCCCATGAGGGACTTACTGCAAAGGTGAAGGAATACTATTCAGCAGGAAAATATATTGCAGCAATATGTGCTGCACCTACAGTTTTTGGAAAACTTGGACTTCTTGAGGAAAGAAGAGCAACCTGTTATCCGGGAATGGAAGGAGAACTTTTCTGCGAGGAAGCCCTTGCAGATGCTGTTGTAATGGATGGAAAGGTTATTACAAGCAGAGGTATGGGAACTGCTATAGATTTCGCCTTGGCATTGCTTTCAGTTTTGAAAGACGAAGAAACAGCAGAGGATATGGCGAATAAAATAGTATACAGAGCATAGGATTTAAGGAGATAAAAAAGTGTTTGAGTTAAGTGTAAAAGATATAGTCAGTATAACCTCGGGAAAGCTATTGTGTGGTGATGAAAACACAATAGTTAGGGGAATATGTACTAACTCAAAGGAGATAGAAGAGGGCAATCTTTTTGTACCTGTAATAGGTGAAAGAGTAGATGGTCACCTCTTTATTGAGAGTGCCTTAGAGCTTGGTGCTGCTACCCTTACATCTATGCATCATGGAGTGGTTATAGCTGAAAAACCATATATTCAGGTTAATGATACAGTAAAAGCTATGCAGGACATTGGCACATATATAAGAGGTTTATACAAAAAACCTATTGTTGGAGTAACAGGAAGCGTGGGAAAGACCACAACAAGACAGATGATTGCCACAGGTCTGTCACAGTGTGGGAATATATATCAGACTAAGCTGAATTACAATTCTCAGGTTGGAGTACCTATAACTCTGTCTTACATGGACGAAGATTCAGATATGGCAGTTTTAGAGATGGGAATGAGCGATTTTGGGCAGATGGGAATCTTATCAGATATGGTTAAACCGGATATTTGTGTAATAACAGTTATCGGCGTAGCTCATATTGAGTTTCTAAAAACAAGGGAAAACATTTTACAGGAAAAATTAGCCATAACAAAAAGCATGAACAAGGATGGCATACTCTTTTTAAATGGTGATGATGATATGCTTGCTTCCTTAAAAGGAGAAACAGGAAGTAAGGTTGTATACTACGGCACAAAAGAGTGGTGTGATTATCGAGCAGAAAATATTCGTATGGAAGGAAAAAAATACACTTACGATTATGTTCATAACAATAAAAAGGTTCCCGTTGTTCTTAATGCATTAGGAACACACAACGTGATTAATTCATTAGTTGGTATGTCTATTGCAGATTATATGGGTATGGATCTTTTCAAGGTAGCTGCGGGGTATGAAGAATTTAATGGAACAAGACAGCAGCTTATTGATATTGGTGGAGAATATACTATTATAGACGATACCTATAATGCTAGCCCTGATTCTATGAAGGCAAGTATCAATGTTTTAGCAGATATGAATTGCACAGGTAGGCGTATTGCTGTGCTTGGTGATATGTTTGAACTTGGAGAAAATAGTGAGAAGTATCACTATGAGGTAGGAGAGTATTTAGCCACAAAAAACATTGATGAGGTTGTAGTCGTAGGAGATATGTCAAAGCACATAGTTCAGGCAGTTTTGGATGCAGGAGTTAATATTCGATGCAATGAGCTTAAGGATAACGGAGAGGTAAGTCTGTTTTTATTATCGGTTATGGCTCCTGGAGATGCTGTGCTTATAAAGGGCTCGAACGGCATGAAAATGTACGAGATTGTAAAAAATGTAGTGGGAAGAAAAGGTCAAAAGGACGTAAAATAAAAGCATAAGAGCCTTTTCTCAAATAATTCAAAAATTTTTATAAAAATATGTTGACATTAAAAAACGCTTATGTTATATTTATCTCAAGCAAAAGTAGTAATGATTATCATTATTGTTTTAAAAACTATAATATTTTATATATGTGAAAGGAGAACTATATTATGAAGTACGTTTGTTCAGTATGTGGATATGTTCATGAAGGAGATGCGGCACCAGAGCAGTGCCCACAGTGTAAGGTACCAGCAGAGAAGTTTGTTGCACAGGCAGGAGAAAGAGAGTGGGCTGCAGAGCATGTAGTTGGGGTTGCACAGGGTGCACCAGAAGATATTATGGAAGACCTTAGAGCTAATTATATGGGAGAGTGTACAGAGGTAGGTATGTACCTTGCTATGGCTAGGGTTGCTCACAGAGAGGGTTATCCAGAAATCGGTCTTTACTGGGAAAAGGCAGCTTGGGAAGAGGCTGAGCATGCTGCTAAGTTTGCGGAGCTTTTAGGAGAGGTTGTAACTGACTCTACTAAGAAGAACTTAGAGATGAGAGTAGAGGCTGAGAATGGTGCAACAGCAGGTAAGTTTGATCTTGCTAAGCGTGCTAAGGCACTTGACCTTGACGCAATCCATGACACAGTGCATGAAATGGCTAGGGACGAGGCAAGACATGGTAAGGCATTTGAGGGACTTTTAAAGAGATACTTTGGTTAAGATACAGGTATTTACTATAAGCATTAAGGGGAACAGGGGTTATGGCTGTTCCCCTTTTTTGCTATGTTTAGGATTAAAGTTATTTATATCTTTTACCCTTGCACACATATACGCTATATGTTATCATTTAAACATAGGGTAAGCTGTCGTTTTTTGTATGATATGGAGGGCTGCGTATGGGCATCAAAATATCTGAATTAGAAGAAGAAAGCCAGGTAAGATTACTTATTAGCAACCAGGAAAATAGCATGACCTTGGGAGCCTGGATAAAAAAGATTGTCAGAGATGATATGGCCTTTATAACACTGGACTTTCCACCGGGAAAACGTCTGGTTTTTGATAATGTTAAGGTGGATATGGAGTATGGTCAGGAGGACGATGTACCCGTTGTGTGGAGAGATGTCCGTATTGCCAGCTACAAGGGCGAATATGTATTACAAAGCACTGAGGAAGGTCGTAGACATAACAGACGAGGCTGCTTCAGAGTTGGAGTATCTACTCAAGCTGTACTTTGTACGGTGGGGAGAGGCGCCGGCAAGGTTATGATTAGAGATATTAGTCTTACAGGATTTTCTATTACTGATAGAAAAAAAGAATTAGAATTTAAAGTTGGTGAAAAAGTAGAAGTCTATTTTGAGGATTTAGGACATATACTCAACCTTGTGGGTAGAGTAGTACGTATCGAAGAACACGAAGAAATGAATATATATGGTCTTGAAATAACAAATATGTGCAGGGACCTATCTTCATATATTAGTGTGAAACAGCGACATAAGAGCTAAATTTTTGTTTTTTTATTGTGCAAAATGTATTCTTTTTCAACTTTTATATCCAAACCATTGGTAAATACTTAAGAAAATGTCGAAAAACCTTGCAAAAACGTAAAAAAAAGGGTAATATCATTCCTAGCAAAAGATGAAAGACATCAAGTGGTGAAACGTATATACATTATGGAGGAAAGAAAAATGGCAGTTAAGAAGGCAACAGTAGATTCAACTATGGCTAAGGTAGAGGCAGCTAAGAAGGCAACTGAGACTAAAGCAGCAGCTCCTGCAAAGAAGGCACCTGCAAAGAAGGCTCCAGCTAAGAAGGCTGAAGAGACTAAGGCAGCAGAGGTTAAGGAAACAGCTAAGAAGGCACCAGCAAAGAAGGCAGCTCCAGCAAAGAAGGCTGAGGAGACTAAGGCAGCAGCACCTGCAAAGAAGGCACCTGCAAAGAAGGCTCCAGCTAAGAAGGTAGCAGCTCCAGTAGCAAGCGTAGTAATCGAGTACGCTGGTGGTCAGGTAGCAACAGCTGATATCGTTGCTAAGGCAGTTGAGGTTAGTGGCAAGAAGACTATCAAGTCATTAAACGTATATTATCAGCCAGAGAATGGTATGGTATATTTTACAGCTGATGGCGAGGAAGGTTCATTCGCTTTATAATTAAATCATAACCCAACCAACATAAAATAGGGGATGTAAGTAAATTACTTGCATCCCCTGTTTTTATCCAATATTTAATATTTTATATTTGTTTATAGTCCTCTTGCTTTTTTTGTGCAGGCTTTCATAGCTTCCATAACAGAGCTTCTAAATCCTTTTTCTTCCAATACGCGAACTGCCTCAATAGTAGTTCCACCAGGAGAACATACCATATCCTTAAGTTCGGCAGGGTGTTTGCCTGTCTCAAGAACCATTTTTGCACTTCCGTACACAGCCTGAGCTGCAAAGGTATAAGCCTTATCTCTAGGCATACCATCCATAACAGCAGCGTCTGCCATAGCCTCTATAAACATAAACACATAAGCTGGTGAACTACCACTTACAGAAACACAAACATCCATAAGATTTTCAGGAATATCTTCGGCCATACCAAAGCTTCGAATAAGTCCCATAATGTACTGGTACTCGCCATCGTAAACATGCTGGTTTCGACATACACCAGTGATACCTTCGCCCACAAGAGCAGGAGTGTTAGGCATAGTACGAACAATCTTAACAGGGCCTAAGTTATCCTCCAACCAGGCGAGAGTTTTGCCGGGAGCAATTGTAACAACTACCTGATCTTTAGTGATACAACCCTTGATTTCTGATATAACAGTCTCGTAGTACTGTGGCTTAACTGCAAGGAATATTATCTCAGCTTCCTTAACGACCTCTAGGTTGTCAGAGGTAGTATGTATGCCACGCTGTTCGGATATCTTTGTAAGCATGGCAGGAAGGGCATCAGAGGCGATAATGCTTGAAGGTTCTATGGAAGCTTTCTCAATAAGGCCACCAATAATAGCTGACGCCATATTGCCACAGCCAATAAATCCTACTTTGTATTTCATGGTATGTTACCCTTCTGCATAAATATGCAGCCTTTCTGTATAATATAGTTAGATATTGTCCCTGAGCTTTAGGGCTATATCAGGTCTGTCCGTGATGATTCCAGTAACCTTATGTTTTAGCAAGGACTTTATGTTAGTAGGGTGGTTTACAGTCCAGGCATATACATCTTTTTCGGCCTTTTTCATACGAAGAAGAAAACCTCTGGTAATAAATCTTTTGTTTGGAGAAACAAAATCTGCATGACATTTCTTGACTCGCTTCATAGGAAAATACTCTGTTAAACGAGTAATAAATCCCGCTTTTGCTTTGCCCAACAACAATCCCTTTTTTATAGAGGGGTCAATAGAATGAATATTGGCAACGCATTCATCTAAAAAGGATTTTATCATAAATGTGTCATAGGAAAAATCTTTGGTTACCATCTTGATGACTTCCTTTTCAAAGCCGGATTCCTTAAGCTCTATGTCCAGCTTGATTTTTCCCTTGCATAGATTGAGTACTTCCTGAAAAAGAGGTACCAGTAGTCCTTTTTTTGAGGTGAGAAGATTTAGCTCATCATAAGTTAAAGAGTCTATAGAGTGTTCTTCGTAAGCCGAGTCGTGAAAAACGATAAGCTGTTTATCTTTTGTTTGTCTGATGTCAAATTCGGCATAATCTGCACCCAGGTCTATAGCAATCTGGAAGGACTCCAGGCTGTTTTCGTGGGTAGCTAGGGCAGATGCACCTCTATGAGCAATAATAGCAGGTGTCATATTATTCTCCTAATATATTAGTTGGTTCCTCTAAGTTCAATGATAGGTGAACCTTTGCCAGCTATATAATCACCGGTAATGGTTACCCTTCCGATGCTGTCGTCTCGAGGAATCTCATACATGATATCTAACATAAATTTTTCGATGATAGCTCGAAGTGCTCTGGCACCGGTTTTCTTTTCCAATGCCTTTT
Source organism: Lachnospiraceae bacterium (assembly GCA_015057515.1). Taxonomy (GTDB): domain Bacteria; phylum Bacillota; class Clostridia; order Lachnospirales; family Lachnospiraceae; genus Coprococcus_C. Next base: position 13,199 of record SVED01000021.1, on the reverse strand, counting down.
CGGCAATGGCTTCATATGCACTATCATCAAATAAAAGTTCAACCTCGTCTAAGGCCAGAAGCTTCTGATACTGTTTTAGAATAGCATTTTTTGGCTCCTTGAGTATTTTGATGTACATATCCTTGTCCAAAGCATCTAAGGTAAATAATACAGGAAGTCTTCCCAAAAACTCAGGAATCATACCAAAGTCACGTAAATCTTCGTTAGTTACCTCTTTGATAAGGTTATCTTCCTTGTCGTATTTGTCCTTTAAATCAGCGTTAAAGCCCATAGAGGACTGTTTGTTCAAACGCTGTTTAATAATCTTTTCTATCTCAGGAAATGCACCGCCACAGATAAATAGTATGTTTCTGGTGTTCATGGTAGTCATAGGTGTCATGGCATTTTTACTACCTGAACCTACAGGAACTTCCACATCAGAACCCTCAAGAATCTTGAGAAGACCCTGCTGCACAGATTCGCCGCTGACGTCTCTGCTGTGGGTTTCTTTTTTCTTGGCAATCTTGTCAATCTCGTCGATAAATACTATTCCTCTTTCAGCTTTTTCTACATCGTTGTCTGCAACAGCGAGAAGCTTGGAAAGAATACTCTCAACATCATCACCGATATAGCCTGCCTCAGTGAGGGTAGTGGCATCTGTAATGGCTAGTGGTACATTGAGAAGTCTGGCAATAGTCTTTACAAGATAAGTCTTTCCACAACCGGTTGGTCCTAGCATAAGCATGTTGGATTTTTCGATTTCGATGTCATCCATAGAGTTAGTTATAACACGCTTGTAGTGGTTGTAAACTGCAACAGATATAGCTTTTTTCGCGTATTCCTGTCCCACGACATATTCGTCCAGCATGGCTTTTATCTTGTGAGGTGCAGGAATGTTTTCCATAGTTAAAGGAATCTCTTCCTTTTGCTCTTCTTTCTTTTTGCGCTTCTTTACCTTTTGAGATTTTGGAATATCATCAAAAGGCATAAACTGAGACATATTTATATTTGGCATCTTGCTAAGGTCTATGTATTGCATAGGCCCATTGTTAAATGAATCAAAGCTTTTTTGCATACATGCATTACAAATATGTATATCTCCCGGCATTGATATAAATGGACCGGCTACAGACTGAGGACGGCGACAGAGATAACAGTACTTTTCGTATTCGTCGTTGTCTGAATTATCGTTATTGTTGTTAATATTATCTGGCATATCTATCCTCCGTATAATAAATCGTTATCAATCCATAGTATTATAACACTATTTTTCTCTCAATACTATGGATTATTTATGGAAAATATGTTGAAATATCCTTTTTTTAGAAGTATAAATATAGTATATCTAAACTATAGGGAGAGGTGTTTTATGAAAAAAAGAATATTGGCATATCTTGAATACATAGATAATCTTCTTTTAGAAGAGGATAGGGACTGGCAGGAGGAAATAGACAAGCATTTGATACAGATTGGTTTTTTTGCCCATGAGAGGCTGGTACATCTCATAGTTATGTTTTTGTTTGCCCTAGGTACAATTTTGACTATACTATATTTCCATTTTTGTGGAGATTTAATTATTTTGGCATTGGTTGTAGCACTTATGGTGCTTCTTGTCCCATATATAATGCACTATTATCTTTTAGAAAATAGTGTCCAAAAAATGTATGTGCAATATGACAGAATGAGAGGAAAAATAAAAGAAGATTTTATGATGAAAGAGTAGAGAATATGTATATTATATCAAGCCCAGAGCGTTAATGTTCCGGGCTTGAATTTTTTATCTTCTACTAGTTGAGTTTTCAGTTGTATTGTTATTGTCATTGTTGTTTCCATTGTTGTTGGCATTACCATTATTATTGGCATTACCATTATTGCTGGTATTACCATTGTTGTTGGCATTTCCATTGTTGTTGTCATGACCATCCACAATATCTTCAACACCGTTTTCAATATCATCAGTTACCTGGTCAACTCCCTGCTCAATGTCATTTACAATACTGTTATCACTGTTTGTGTGCTCGGTTGTAGAGGCTTCGTCCTTTGTTGTCTCATCGTTGCCACCACATCCAGTAAGTGCCATTGAAAAGAAAACAAGAGTAGCTGATAATAATAAATAAGATTTAAACTTTTTCATAAAATAATTCTCCTTGTTGTTTTACTAGAATTAGTATTAACTATATTTAGGAGATTATTAAAAAAATAACTAATTTTCAGAATTTTCCAAAAATGTGTCTAAACACTGGCATGGTGTTGGATCAACATCTATACAATCTTCCTTGTTGTCTAGAGGGTTACAGCTTTCAAGAGGCTTGATATTTCTGTCAAGCAAGCTACCATGAACAAACTCCATACAAAGAGAATCCTCATCAGAGTAAATGTTACCCTTTGTTACTATAGCTTTACCATTGTGAGGAATCTGATATTGTGTGAAATAAACAGACTTAACTATAAGAGTAAGACCGATAGTAATTGTTCCTGCAACTATATCAAAATCCAATACCTTAGGGATAGCCATCATATTAAGTCCCTGCTCTAATTGGCTGTTAGTTGTAGAAAAACCAATAAAATTAAGTGCCGGTGTAGCTATTGCACCATCTGTATAAACCACGCCATAAGGTGCAAAGATTTCCATAGATACAGTGGTTGGATTTGTATCAGGGTCATAGCCTTCGTCGGTGGTTGCAGGAGGTAAATATATGATGCCTGTTTCTGTGAATGTGGTTAGTAATCGATTGCAGCAATCATATAATCTAATGGCAAAGGTTACTGACAAATCAGACAGATCTATTTCGTAGCAATTAGCACGACCTGCGATAGGTGCAATAGTTACACCTTCCCCGGCTACAGGATTTACAGTATAAGTTATATCGATTACTTCAGCACTGGCATAAACTGCTGTAGGAAAGTCTGCAACAACTCCTGCTGTTAATGGAAATGTTCGACATATATTTATACCTAACTCATCGTAAACAACAGGTGTAAGAACTGTCAAAAAAGCAGGGTCGCCACATTGTGGTGACACACATACATCCACACATTCCTGATTGAAGGTTCCATTTGAAATTGCATTACTTCTAATTCTTTTGTTACAACCGCAATTGGACATAGAAACATTCCTTTCAAACATATTTACAATAATATATTCGCTTCGGTTATTTTTGTTCTTTTATATCCATATATTGTAGGGATAAAGGAATGGGTAAGCTTATGGAATATGTATTTTCGGAAAAAAGTGGAATAAAGCTGGTAATCTGGGATGAGGGAAACAATATTATTGTCAGTTATATTTCAGGGGGAAGAGTTATAAAGTCAGGTATACTCCATAAAAATTACAGGACTGGTCTTTGTTGCGCAAAACAGGATGATGATATATATGTTGCCTTTGTCTCCGTGGAGAATGAACTTGTCTGGAATAGGCTCTTAGGAGGAGAACCATTAATACTATTTAGTGATAAAAGTGAAAATTGGCAAATATATGACCTAAATATTATTGTAAATTCCAAGGGAGTAGTCTTGTTTTATGAAACCTTTAATCAAAAAGAAAACCAGACAGAAATAAAGTATATTCTTCCTTATGGGGAGAGACGTGGCAAACTCCTTTGCGCTTTGTCGGATAAATTAAATGAGTATAAGATATTTTTTATGGGTGATAGATGGTATCTTTGGTACATAACAGAAGATAAAAAAACTTCCAAATTTTTTATAATGAATATGGAAAGGATAAGTGATATAACTATCAGTGAGTGCTTTCTGACCTTAGAAGGTGACTTTGAAATTAGGTTACATAATGTAGAAAATTATTACAAAAATAAGTATGATGAGCTATATAGTATGACTAAGGAAATACAAGAAGAAGGGAAAAAATGGAGAGAATTATATTACAAAAATGTTAAGAAAATATAGAATTTGCTTGACATAATACGTTAAAAAACATAGAATAAAAATAGCAGCCTTTTTTTGGGAAAATGTCATGGGCTGCATAGAATACCTAGTAGTTTTGTTATATTATACCACAAAATATGGGAAAGTAAAGTTTTATGGAAAATACTAAAGAAAACAAAACTGAATATTTAAATGAGGAACATCAGGAAGAGTCTACATACAACAGAAAGAATGTGAACAATATTAAAAAGTTTATTATTGTTATGATTTTGGTTTTGTGTATAGTTCCTATTTTGTTGTGTTTTTATCTCTTGGCAAAAATGAATGCTATGGAAAAAGAGATAAAGGAGCTTAACGATAAGTTCGCAGCTAAACAAAATATCAACATTCAGTTGGAAGATAATTATGTTTACGAAACCTCTGATGAAGATCTTTTGATATTAGAGCAGGCGGCTGCTACAGATATTAACAGGGAAGAGGAGGATAACGAGTCATTGTCTATGTCTGAAGAAGAGGTTGGTATATCACCAAACGTTACTACTGAGCAACAGGACTCTCTGGATAGAATTAACAATGATAAAAAGGTGTATTTAACCTTTGATGATGGTCCTAGCAAATATACAGACCAGATATTAGATGTTCTTAGGGAAAAGAATGTAAAGGCAACCTTTTTCGTAGTATACAATGAGAATCAAGAGTTGTGGGATGAGTATAGCAGAATTGCCCAGGAAGGTCACACCCTGGCTATGCATTCTTATACACATGTTTATTCTGAAATATATGCCAGCAAGGAAGCATTTGTTGAGGATATAACTATGATTCATGATTTCTTGTATGAGCAAACTGGTGTAGATTGTACATATTATAGATTTCCGGGAGGAAGCTCAAATCAGGTTTCCAGCGTGGATATAAACGAGCTGATGGCATATTTGGATGAAAATGGATACACCTACTATGACTGGAATGCCTTGTCAGAAGATGCTGTAAATGCGTCACTTACCCCGGAAGAACTTAATAACAATGTTATGAATTATGTCAGAAATAATTCTGGAGATTCTATAGTGTTACTTCATGATTTAGAGAATAACCCTGCCACTGCGGAGGGGTTGGCAGAGCTTATAGACACTCTTATTGCAGAGGGTTATGAGATATGTCCTATTGATGAGAACACAGTTCCTGTGCAGCACAGAACTTACAATCCAGAAGAAGAATAAGAGGTAAATGCTATGGATTTTGCTGTGGCTATAAACTATATAAATGAAAAAAATAAGCTCGGCTCTGTGCCGGGCTTAGATAATATAAAGGAGCTTCTTAACCGCTTGGACAATCCCCAGAATAAGTGCACTTGTCTGCATATAGCGGGAACAAACGGAAAGGGCTCTATTTTTTCCTTTGTACAGGAAATCCTTCTTCAGGCAGGATACAAGGTGGGCAGGTATATATCCCCTACCATATTTGACTATAGGGAAAGATTTCAGATTAACAAGGAGTATATAGGGGAAGAAGATTTTGCAGCTATTCTTACGGAAGTTTCTTGTGCAGTATCTGATATGGAGAAGGAAGGATTAAAAAGTCCCACTGCCTTTGAGATAGAGACAGCGGTGGCATTTTTATATTTTGTCAGAGAGAGGGTTGACTATGCTCTTATTGAATGTGGAATGGGTGGAAGATTGGATGGAACCAATGTTATTAAAGAGCCACTTATCACTGTTATGGCATCTATTAGTATGGACCATATGGATTTTCTTGGACATAGTATCGAGGAGATTGCCAGAGAAAAAACAGGTATTATAAAGCCCGGCTGCAAATGTGTTTCTTTTCCACAAAGTGATGCGGCGGCAGAGGTAATCAATGAGGTTTGCAGAAAGAATCAGGTTACCCTTTATGCTGTTAATGAGAAAGATATATCTGATGTAAAATATGGTTTGGAGGAAAGCAGTTTTTCCTACAAAAATCACACATACTCCACTTGCCTTATGGGAGAGCATCAGATAAAAAATGCAGCTACCGCTATAGAGGTGGCAGGCTGTATAGAAGGGGTTACCCAGGAACATATTAGAAAAGGACTTAAGAAAACCGTATGGATGGGTAGGATGACAAAGGTTGCAGATAATCCCTTAACCTTTGTGGATGGCGCCCATAATCAGGACGCCTGGATGTACCTTAAGGATACCATCAACAAATATTTTACAAACAAAAGGATTATTTATATAATAGGTGTGTTAAAAGACAAGGAATATGGCAAAATGATAGACATACTAAAAGATACTATGTCTTACGCAGTGGTAGTTACTCCGGATACACCTAGAGGTCTTGACAAGGATATATTGGTGAAGCTGCTTCGGGAAAATGGGGTAGTCGCTGATACGGCTGACAATTCCGAAGAAGCTTTGGAAAAGGCTAAAAGTATTGCTTGTGATCAGGATGTAATACTGGTATCAGGTTCCTTGTCATTTATAGGGGAGTATATGAAATAGCATATAACTGCCCAACTTACGTAATAAGCAAAATAGGTTGGTACACATTATGAAAAGAATTGAAAACATAATAAAAAATTCAGAATACATGGCTTATGTGAAAAAGATAGAAGCTTTGGAGATAGATAGAAAGTTTTGTCGACACGGACTTGGGCATTTACTTGATGTGGCACGTATTGGTTACATCATCAATCTGGAGGAAAATTTAGGTTATTCAAAGGATGTTATATATGCCATGGGACTTTTCCATGATATTGGCAGAGAAAAGGAATACGAAAAAAAGATTTCTCATCACGAGGCCGGGGCACATATTGCAAGAAAGCTTCTTGCCAAGCTTGACTTTACAGAAAATGAGATTGAGGATATAGCCTTTGCAATATCAAATCACAAGAACTATAGCAATGATAAAAAGGATTTGTCATACATTTTATATAAGGCAGACAAGCTATCCAGAAATTGCTTTGACTGCAATATGTATGATGAGTGCTATTGGGATGAGAATATAAAAAATAAAACAATATTTTATTAAGGAGAGTCATATGAGTAGCATATTTACCGTTGGGAAAAGAGATTTTATCATAGGCGGCAGACCATATATTATGGGTATCTTAAACGTTACTCCGGACTCTTTTTCTGATGGGGGACTTTACAGTGACGTGGACAAAGCCCTAAATCATGTAAAAGAAATGATGGACGCAGGGGTGGACATTATCGATGTGGGAGGAGAATCCACCAGACCGGGCCACACGCCTATATCAGTGGGGGAAGAGATTGAGAGAAGCTGCTTTGTAATAGAGGCTATCAAGGAGCGTTTTGACATACCTGTATCCCTTGACACCTACAAGTGGCAGGTGGCACAGGCAGGTATACTTGCAGGGGCTGATATGATAAACGATATCTGGGGCTTTAAGCAGGATGACAAGATGGCAGAGATTGTTGCAAAAAGCAAGGTTTCCTGTTGCCTTATGCACAACAAGGGAAACAACATTTACAAGGATTTAGTTTCAGAGATATCTATGGAATTGAAGGAAAGTATAGATATAGCCGAGGCAGCAGGGGTTAGCAGGGAACGAATTATGATAGATCCGGGAATTGGATTTGGAAAAGACACAGACCAGAATCTTGCTCTTCTTTCAAACCTTGACAAGATAGTAGACCTTGGTTACCCGGTGCTTTTGGGAACCTCCAACAAATCTGTTATAGGAAACACCCTTAATCTGCCGGTAAATGAGCGCCTTGAGGGTACTCTTGCCACTTCAGTGTTTGGATTTATGAAGGGTTGTAGCTTTTTTAGAGTACACGATGTAAAAGCCAATGCCAGAGCTCTTAAGATGACAAAAAGGATGATGGAAGGGTAGAGGGATGCCGAGGATGTAAGGATAGTTGTAGAAACACCAGAATATAAGGACGAGTATGTAACGGATACCGTAACAGTACTGTCAAGAGTGCTTGAGGTGGAGAGAACATATAAGGAAGATAATTCTTCTGTATCTTCCATCTACTATTATGGCAATGGTTTGATATATGAGAAAAATAGCGATACAGGGATGTTTGTATATCACTACGACCACCTTGGAAGCACCAAGGCAGTAACGGATGAGAGCGGAACGCTTATAGCAGAGTTTAGTTACGGAAGCTATGGAGAACTGCTGACTGATAAAACTGAATACAGGGAAGAAGTACCAGAGATAAGATTCCTGTATAATGGACAGATGGGTGTAATAACTGATGACAACAACCTCTACTATATGAGAGCCAGATATTACAACCCACAGATAAAGAGATTCATTAATCAGGATATCTTAACCGGAAACATCGGCAACAACAAGAGCTTGAATAGATATAGCTATGTTGAAGGTAATCCAGTGAGTTATACTGATCCGTTTGGTTTATCACCGTATAAGATGATATCTGATGGAATACATAATACACTGGAGGCACTTGGTGTAATCCCGGGCATAGGTAATATATTTGATGGAATAAACACAGCTTATTATCTGCTTGAAGGCAATTTGCCAATGGCGTTTTACAGTGCAATGTGTGCTATGCCTTATGGTGACATAGTGAAGTTAAAAAAATATGCTCCTAAGGTAATAGGATTTTTTGGTGGAGCAGAAATAGCAGCACAGTTGTTGCAAAGTGCCGGATGCGATAGTATACGAACTATCTTTTCAAGTGAGACAAGACAATATTCACACTTTGCAGAGTATGAGGATAACAGTCAGTTTACACTGGATGATTATCTTAATATTGCACTGGATACTTCACTGCTCACAATGAATGTAACAGCATCATTTAAGACACCAGTAACTGGTAAGGTTGATGCTGGTGATGTGAATGTTGGTAGAGTTGATGGTGGAAAAACAACTTTAAAACATCAGGCAACATCGGGTGTTGAACTAATTAGTAAGCAAGGGAAAACGACTACTATACTTGGACGCTATGGTTCGGATACAGGTGCTATAATTGATGAGTTAGTAATTCCAAAGAGTACAGATTTTTCTGGAAATCCAGGTGGATTTAATTTACTAAATACACCTGATGAATTATATGGACAATTGGGGCCAGATGGTTTTTGGAATCAATATAATAAACCATTTTTAGATGCGGCAATAGAGCGTGGTGATGAAATATTAATGGCAACACCTATAAACAATGGTACATTATATACAACAACAGGAAATTTAACTGGATATGGAAGAGAATATTACTATTTATTGTCTAAAGGTTATGAATATGTTGATGGAAAAATGATTTTAAAAGGAGCGAATTAACATGGCAATTACAGATTGGGAAAGAGTTATAATAACGCAAAATGCAATTTTTTTAGAGAATTTGGGATATGCAAGGACAGAAAATAGATATTCTATAAAGTATACGTTAAATGATATCTGTATAAGTATAATATACCCTCCCAACTCAGATGAAAGTGAAGTAAATATATGTTTTATTTCCAAAAATAAAGTTTATAATGTGGGGTGGATAGCGTTTGTTAGTAATAACAGGAAAGAGTGTACGGAGAAGATTATTAATGTTAAAGAACTTTTAATGTATATTGAAAATCACTATTCGCAGATAGTAGATTATCGTTTTTGCGAAAATTGCAACCGTTTAATTGATAATTATGTAGTGGAACATCAAGACAAGTATGAAGAGGCGATACAAAAATTTCTAAGTGAGAATTAAAGTTTTCAAGATACGGTTTTATTGAATAGTTATCAATTTTGTTTCTATTTTAATAAAGGGAACAGGAACAAGATACAAATAATTGTAATTATTTAGTGTCTGCGTCAAGAGAAATTATGCATAGCACATTGCTGATTTGAGTAAACATAATTGGTTTGAATTTCTGTCAAGACCAGCTATTGTATACTGAAAAATTGGAGTCTGCATTGAAGATACCTACTCCTACACCTACGACAGCAGAGGACAGGTAACCGGGATAACAGACGCCACAGGAAGTGCCACATCATACCACTATGGTCCATGGGGCGAACTACTTGAGACAGAGGATGCCCTGGGTAACAAGACTACCTATACCTATGATATAACAGGAAACTGCACAGGAGTAACCTACCCTGACGGTTCAGGAGTAAGCTGTACCTATGATGCTATGTCAAGACCTGTAACCGCATCAACCAAGGTAACAGACAAATTGACAGGAGAGGAGAAGACACTAACAGTAAGTTACACCTACGACAATATGGGCAACGTAATTACCTACTCTGATGCTGAGGGTAACGAAACCTACTATGAGTACGACCTTAACTGCCAGCTAATTAAGGTGACAGACAGTGAAGGTGTTGTACAGGTAGAGTACACTTATGACAGCTTAGGAAGAGTCTTGAGTGAGAAAACCTCTGATGGTATAATCAGCACATATACCTACGACATATCCGGAAACATATCCACTGTAACCCAGACAACAGGAACAGGGGATACAAAAACCTACACCTATACCTATGACACTATGGGAAGACTGCTTACAGTTACAGACCCAACAGGAGTAACTACAAGCCAGAGCTATGACCAGTCAGGCAACCTGACAGAGCTTACATACCCACAGGGTGGAGGAATAAGCTACGGATATGATGAGTATGGAAGACTGGTAGAGGAACGACTATCTATCGGAACAACATACACCTATGAATATAACCAAGAAAGCAACGTATCAGCCTACACTAACGGAAGAGGTAAAAAGACAACTTACACCTACGACAAGGCAGGAAGGATGACAGGCTTCACCGATGAGTTGGGAACAGTAAGCTATAGCTATGACGAGTGTGGAAATCTTACTCTGGTTTCTGAGACCAGGGCAGATGGTACAACTAGTACCATAAAGCGAACCTACGACTGCATGAACCGTGTAGAAACCTATACAGACTACAATGGAAAGACAGTCAAGTACAGCTATGATGAACTGGGTAATATGGTAAGCCTGACCTACCCAGGAGGAGAGATAGTCCGCTACAGCTACACTGATAACGGATTACTTGAAGCAGTGGTGGATGGTGAAGGTTACAAGACCAGCTACACATATGACAGTTCTGGTAGGCTACTAACCACTGAAAACCCAGACGGAACAGTAGAGACAAATACCTATGATGGATATGGCAGGTTAGCAAGCACAAGTTTGGTAGCATATGGAGGGGATGCAGAAGGTTCAGGTGAACCATCCGACACAGAAAGTGTAACTGAAGATGGTGGAACAGTACTCTACACAATAAGCTACACCTACGACCAGTGGGGTAACATAACAAGCATATCCTGTCAGGGAGAGTTAGAGGATGAGCATAACTTATCAACCCTTACCTCAGCTACCATGACCTACGATGAGAGTAACCGTATGCTCACCTACAACGGAGAGGACATCCTCTACGATGAAGACGGAAACATGACCTATGGTCCACTGGATGGAGAGATGACCACCTTCCAGTACGACTGTCGTAACCGTCTAATCAAAGCAGGAGATACATCCTACGAGTATGATGCCGAGGATGTAAGGATAGCTGTAGAAACTCCAGAGTACCGTGATGAGTATGTAACGGATACCGTAACAGTACTGTCAAGAGTGCTTGAGGTGGAGAGGACATATAAGGATGTAGACAATCAGAACGATGATGACCAGTCTACGGAAATACAGGCAACAACAAGAGCATCTGGTGACACAGTCAAGTCCATCTACTACTATGGCAATGGTTTGATATACGAGAAAAACAGCGATATAGGGTTACTTGTATATCACTACGATCACCTTGGAAGCACCAAGGCAATAACTGATGAGAGTGGAGAACTTATAGCAGAGTTTAGTTACGGAAGTTACGGAGAACTGCTGACTGATAAAACTGAATACAGCGAAGAAGTACCGGAGATAAGATTCTTGTATAATGGTCAGATGGGAGTAATATCTGATGATAACAGCCTCTACTATATGAGAGCCAGATATTACAACCCACAGATAAAGAGATTCATCAATCAGGATATCTTGACTGGAAACATCGGCAACAACAAGAGCTTGAATAGATATAGTTATGTTGAGGGTAATCCAGTAAGCTATACTGATCCATTCGGCTTGTCGCCTTTGCATTTTATACTGGATGTGGCAGGAATATTCTTCCCAGCAGCTGACTTCCTGAATGCAGCAATATTTTTGTTAGAAGGAAATGTAGCAGAAGCATTGAAGTCTATTGCGTATGCTTCCCCGGGACTTGATATATGTGGTGCATTTTCAAAGTTATCCAAACATGCTGGAAAGTTTGGAAAGTATATTGATGATGCAGCTGAATTGATAACCTATGGTGGATATGCAGGGGCTATAGCATTTGGAACATATGACGCAGGAACTGCCGCAGGAAATATGATAGACAAATATCTGGTGAACGGCGAGGATTTTTCCGCTCAAACCATCTGGGAAGTAGCGATGGTTGTTGTCAGTGGAGCACAGGCAGGAGGAGGTCTGTACTATTTTAACAAAGCCTTCAATGTGCCAGATACACCAAGTGCGCCAAGCACATTAAACACCCCAAACACATCAAATGTACAAAATACATTAAATACCTCAAATACCCCTAATTCACCAAGCACGATTAATGCAGGAGCTAGTTTGAGTGGTAATGGTAAGAGTAATATTGAGGGTGGTAAATACTCAAATTTAGATGACGGTTTAAATTTCTCAAATAGGGCATCAGAGCATATGGCAGAAAGTGGTCGACAAGTACCAGTGCAAACATTGCAAGATGCAATAAGGTATGGAGAACCGATGCCAGACCCTAGAGGTTCTAATGCGACAATGTATTATACAACTATGTACAAAAACGGTAAAATGTATAATTTAGAAGTGCTATACGATGAGGCGACCAATACAGTATATCATTTTGAGTATGCAAGAAAAGCAATGGGAAATTTGCCAGCTATACAAAAGTAATAGAGAGAGGAGAGTAATCTATGACAGAAAAAGAACAATTGTGTTATTTAATTAATGGAGTGTTGAATGGTTCCTATGATATCAAAGTATTTTGCACAGAATTCACAAGAATATATGATTTAGAAATAGACTACGAACAACTATCTGAACAAGAGAACAGTGAGTTTGGGGAGTTGTGTGAAATGGCAGGAAGGTTTTCAGATGATATAGAGGAATTAAAAATTCCTAATATGTATTTTAGTGAAAATGAAATTATAGAAAGAGCAAAAGATGTAAAAAGGAAGTTAGAATTTTTATTCTAAAGGAACTGAAATGAATAACAAGGAAGTTGATAACATAAGGGCAGCTAAAGACGAAGCAGAATATTTAAGTATTCTTGAAATCATTGGTGATAAAATAACATATAAATCGTATAATACAGAAGAAGTACAACTCAT
>SVED01000097.1 GCA_015057515.1 Lachnospiraceae bacterium | reverse complement strand
TTGCGGCTACTACTCTTTCGCTCATTGCAGCAACGTCTTCCTTAGAAGCCATAAACTCAGTGTTACTAAAATCAAATTTAATAGTCTGCGCCATTTTTTTATCTCCTTGTTTAAATTTTCTTATAGTTTTGTACATATATAAAAAATCAAGATACATTTTAGCAAATTACAGTTTTTATTACAAGAGTAAAGAAAACTTTTACTTGTATGAATCACAAAGTTCTGGAGTGATGGAGTAAAGCCCATCCTGACCATTGGCATCTGGAATTACAGATGTGTCCATATTTAAAAGCTCATCTGATAAATCCTTATGACCAATCAACACATATACAGTAGCTTTCTCTGAAACATACACATAGTATACAAGATCTGTTTCTTCTCCTGTCAAGACATCATATCCATATTCTATATCCGGAGTACTATCACCCATATTCAAAGCTAATTCCTGACACCATTCATCCCTTACAGTGTTGGCGTCCTTATCATTATTATAATTAGTGTAGTTATTAGAGGTAGCACCTCCATCTATAGCCATAAAATATGAGGCGGTATCGTATGTAATACCTGATATATCACTGTGCTCCTGCCCTGGATATATAGTTATAACAGTAGGACCATTAGCGGTTACAAGATTATAGAAATTCTCGTTTCCCAAAGAGGTTTCTACTGCTGTTTTTATGATTTTTGCACTTGCAACATCTTCTTCCTTATGATATGCGGTATTAGTCTGGGATGATTGCTTTTTATCGCTACCATTACCATCTTTATCCTTCATTATAAGAACCAATACCACTATCAGGGCAATAACAGCTATACTTAGCATAATCACAGGAATGAGAGGAAACTTCTTTCCGCCTGCTGCCTGAGATTGTGGTTGCTGGTATGCCTGCTGTGGTTGCTGGTATACCTGCTGTGGCTGTTGGTACACCTGCTGTGGTTGCTGGTATACCTGCTGTGGCTGCTGGTATGCCTGCTGTGGCTGCTGGTACATCTGCTGCGGTTGCTGGTACACCTGCTGTGGCTGCTGGTACATCTGCTGCGGTGCAGGAGTTCCACAATTGGAACATACACCAAATTGGTTTATTGCTCCACCACAATAATTACATGTATTCATATCTTTCTCCTTTGTATAATTCATTTATTTTTTAAATCTATAACGATTATATTCCCATAATTCACTATTTTCAATTACTATTTTAATTCATTTAAACTGGCAAAGCGATAGCCTTCTGCTTTCATATTCACTATTACTGTCTCTAATGCCTCTGCATTTGAAGAAGACACATTGTGCATAAGCACTATTGCTCCGTCATGATGATACTTATTAAAATGTTCTATTACATAATCTGCCCCCGGTTGTTTATTTACATCATAATCCATATATGCCATACTCCAAAATATGGTTTTATAGCCTAAATCCCCGGTAATCTTTAGGGTTCTTGCGCTGTATTCCCCCATAGGAGGACGTAGGTAGGGATCCATCTGATACCCTGTAACCTCTTTCATATATTCTGCGCAACCCCTTACCTCTTGGATTATTTCTTCGTAAGATTTTGTAGGTAATGAAGGGTGCGTAATAGTGTGGTTTCCCACCTGATGCCCCTCCGCTTTCATACGTTTTGTAAGTTCAATGTTATCCCTTATATAAGTTTTTGTTACGAAAAAGCAGGCTGGAACTCCCTGCCTCTCCAACACGTCCAGTATTTCGTCAGTGTATCCATTTTCATATCCACAATCAAAGGTGAGATACATTACCTTTTCTTCTGCTGCTTCATCCAGATAATAGGCGCCATATTCTGAAAGCTTTATTGTGTCATCACAACCACTAGGTTCGTGGTTTTCCCCTCTTTTTATATACCATGCCAATTTATCATTACCGAAATTATAATATGTATCCTTTTCGCAAAGCTCCTCCCTTATAGGAAATGTCTCATATCGCAAATCCTCTGGTAAGATTTCTTCTGTGGTTACTTCTTCCTCATTTTTTTCATCTGTTGAATTATTACTATCATATTTTACATACTTTAATTCATCACCTAACCCCGATAAAAATCCCCCTTTTAATAAAATAAGAAAAACTACTACTAAAAAAACAACAAATAAATATTTACTAAAATGTTTCAAGTGAAAAATTCCTTAAGAAAGCTATTAAGAAGTTCCTCGTTTCCATCCCTCTCATTGTATACGGTGTTCACTTCTCTCTTACTTTTAATTTCTGACTTATCGTCAGATTTGGTGTCACCTAAGTAATCTATCTCGCCTTCCGAGGTTACTGCCAGCTCCGGCATTAAGATTTTTCCTGATTCTTCTTTTATACCTTTTTTGCACTCTGAGGCCAGTCTCCTTTGAGAAGCGCATCTTACAGGTGATAGATTTTCCAGATAATCCCTTATGTTAGCTTTCAATATTTCCATTTTATTATTTATTAAAAATATATTCTCAATGCATAACAAAAATGCACAAACCAAGAATCCATTAGCCAAAAAAGCTTCTATATAATCTCTACTCAACCACCCAGGGTCCTCAAACCAAAAACTCCCCGACATAATCATCACAACTATGCAACAAAGAGTATACCCCGACCGCCGCCAGACCTCCAAGGGGACACTTATCAATTTTAAACTCCTCACTGTCTTTTCCGCATAAGCTTCTCCACTTCCATTGTTTATTCCCAAGCTTCTTCCATTTTCATATTTTCTTCTAATAGTACACAGTTTTCTTTTCTTTGTGGTAGCCATGTTCTCTGATGCTTTGATTAATCCTCTTAAATATGTATCCGCTACTATTTTCAGAAGTAATCCCAGCATTCCAATCCCCCAGAGAACATATACTCCTGTACCTGCCTCCATGATTTTTTCCAACATAAGCAATCCCTCTTTCCATATTTTTTTACACAACCTGTCTGTTATGTTGTCTGTGATTATAGATAGGGTCAATTTCAGAATGCAATAATATTGAATCTAATAATTTTTGCATTTATCTACAAAAAATATGACTTTAACACCTTGAGAGTTTATGTTATACTTCTTCTTAGATTTAGATTAAGTTTTTTGCACATTACTTGGGAAAGAAGGGTATAATATGACATATAGAACTAAAGGAACTTGCTCACAGACTATTGATTTTGATATCGTTGATGGCAAGGTTACAAACGTTAAATTCTTTGGTGGTTGCAATGGTAACCTACAGGGCATTGCAAAGCTTGTTGAAGGCATGACACCAGAAGAAGTTATAGCTAAACTTGAGGGCATTAAATGTGGTTTTAGACCAACCTCTTGTCCGGATCAGTTGGCAACTGCACTTAAAGAAACTCTTTAATCCCTTTGTGTAAATGGAGGAATATATGAAACGAATTGTTTTAACTGGCGGTGGAACCGCTGGCCACGTTACACCGAATATGGCTCTTATTCCAGTTCTTAAAAAAAAGGGCTATGACATACATTATATTGGCTCTCATGAGGGTATTGAAAAAAAGCTCATCGAAGAGATGGATATTCCTTATCACCCTATCTCAACCGGCAAGCTTAGAAGATACTTTAGTATAGACAATTTCAAGGACCCCTTCAAGGTTATTAAAGGCCTTTCTGAGGCTAAGGCTCTCATGAAGGAACTTAAACCTGATGTGGTTTTTTCTAAGGGTGGTTTTGTTGCAGTTCCAGTCTGTCTTGCAGCTAAATCCAAAAAGGTTCCTTGCATTATTCATGAGTCTGATATGACCCCGGGTCTTGCCAACAAAATTGCACTTTCCAGTGCATCTAAAGTTTGCTGTAATTTCCCTGAAACCCTAGACAAATTACCTAAGGGCAAAGCAGTAGTTACAGGCACACCTATCCGAAAAGAGCTTTTTGAAGGAGATGCCAGTGCAGCTATGAGCTTCTGCGGATTTACAGAGGTTCGACCTACTTTACTTATTATAGGTGGTAGTACAGGTAGCGTTAAGGTAAATGAATCCATCTGGTCCTGCCTTGATGAGATTACCAAAAAGTACAACGTTATCCACCTCTGCGGAAAGGATAAGACTAATCCAAAGTATGACAATGTACCTAACTATGTTCAGTATGAGTATATTAAACAAGAGCTAGCTAATCTTCTTGCCCTGGCAGACGTAGTAGTTTCCCGTGCTGGTGCAAATGCTATATGCGAGCTTCTTGCACTTAGAAAGCCAAGCGTTCTTATCCCACTTTCTCTTGCAGCAAGTCGTGGCGACCAGATACTTAATGCTCAGTCCTTTGACAAGAGTGGCTATGCAAAGCTTCTTATGGAAGAAGATGTTACAGATACATCACTGCTTAATGCTATTAATGAGGTTTATGATAACAGAGATAATTATATCAAGGCTATGGAGCTAAGCACTAAAACTGATTCCGTAACATTAATCACAGATATGATAGATGAATTGGCTGGTTAGGAATTTTTAAGTCAATCTAATCAAAAACACCCAAGACAAGTCACCTTATACTTAGGTGACTTGTCTTGGGTGTTTTTTTCATACCGTGTTCGACTAACCGACACAATCAATCATAATCTTAGTCGGGATATTTTTTTCGCTTTTCGAAAGGATACACTATATCCCTTGTTGTATTAACAGTATATGTATCCCCCACTTCTTCATACATTTCATATACCTCTGGTCCGTATCCATTTGCAATTCCATAAAAACGGTCCTCTGTCGCGCCACAAATCGCATTTCCTTTTTTGTTATCCCCAAATGTATCTACATATACCCTTGATACATTTATCGCTGTCCAATTCTTCTTTCCGTACTCTCTCACGCGAATATTTCTATACTCAAACGTCCTCGTTTCATTTGCATACAGATAATCAAAGTTTTCCATAAACTGTGACATTCCACCCTCAAAATGAGAATAGTAAAGTCCTGTATCAAAACGACTGATCAAAGTCCATTCCACTGTTGACAAATCTGCCACCCACTGTTCTACAAAAGTCTTACCATCTATGTCTTGATAGCAGTTTAAGTACATGCGATACCATTTTTCTTCT
>SVED01000096.1 GCA_015057515.1 Lachnospiraceae bacterium | reverse complement strand
AAAAGGCTGATAACTGGTTACTTCGTCAGTGTCCAAAGGTTCTTAACCTTCCATTCCTTGACACTATCGGACGTGCAGACAGAGACAATGCTATTGACAATTACATCGGTGATGAGTACATGGATGTTCTTGCTGAGGGTGCTTGGCAGAGAGTGTTCAAGGAGAAACCAGAGGTATTTACTGCTGAAGAAAAGCGCGCTTGGTTAGACCAGATGGAAGATGTTGTTCTTGGTTCAGATGCATTTTTCCCATTCTCTGACAATATCGAGAGAGCAAAAAAGAGTGGTGTTAAGTACATCGCTCAGCCAGGTGGTTCAATCCGTGATGATGCAGTTATTGAGTGTTGCGACAAGTATGGCATGGCTATGGCGTTCACAGGAATTAGATTATTCCACCACTAAAATTCATATCCTTTTGTGAAAATAATGTTATAATTGTATTTTTTATGTTTTTCAGGCTATATAATCTGCGTATTATATAGCCTGATTTTTATGTTATTTAAAATTATTGAGGTTACATTTTTAAAATGACAAATGTCACATAACAATTTTACAATGTTCACTTACATAACCTTGATAAAAATAATATTATGGGTACAAGGAAATTAATCTATAGGAGGTAACGCTATGAGCGAAACAGTAGTAAAAATAGAAAATCTAGTAAAGAGATATAAAGAGGTTCTTGCAGTTGACCACTTCAATCTTGAGATTAAAGAAGGCGAGGTGTTCGGATTACTTGGGCCAAACGGTTCAGGTAAGACCACAACTATAAACTGTCTCTTATCACTTCTTTCTTACGACAAGGGAGATATCGAAGTATTTGGAAAGAAGATGACACCTACAAATTATGAGGCGAAGAAAAACATTGGTGTAGTCATGCAGAATGTAGCTGTTTATGACGAGCTTACAGTTTACGAAAATGTTGATTATTTCTGTGGATTATATATCACTGATAAGGCTACAAGAAAACAGTATGTTGAGGAAGCACTTGATTTCGTTGACCTTCAGGAGTTTAAGAAATTCTATCCTAAGAAGCTTTCAGGTGGTTTGCTAAGAAGACTTAACATAGCTTGCGGAATAGCTCATAAGCCAAAGCTTATCATAATGGATGAACCAACCGTAGCAGTAGACCCACAGAGTAGAAATAAAATACTTGAAGGTATTGAGGAACTTAATAAAAAAGGAAGTACGATCATTTATACCTCTCACTATATGGAAGAGGTTGAACAGATTTGTACCAGAATAGCCATAATGGATAAAGGTAAGAACATAGCTCTTGGAACTAAGGATGAGCTTAAGAAAATGATTAAGAACACTGAGACAATTACCATTGAGATGGGTGGAATCAGTGAGGAGCATATGGGAGCTATTGGTCAGATTAATCATGTGTACGATGTTAGCTTTGAGGATGGAAAACTTGTTGTTAAATGTAGCGGAGGTAAGCACAATCTTATAAGAATTATGGATTATGTAAACCAACACGACATCCCATGTGGAAGAGTGTATTCTGAGCTTCCAACATTAAATGATGTATTCCTTGAAATTACAGGAAAAGAGCTTCGTGACAAGGAGGTATAAACTATGTTTTGGCACAGTTTTAAGTACAGTTTAAAAACAACTCTTAGAGACAGAGTTCAGATGTTTTGGAGCTTTATATTCATAATCCTTCTTGGAACATTATTTAGGGCTACCTTTGGTAATGCTTACGAGAAGTCAGAGCTTGTATATGACATTAAGGTAATTGCATATATAGAAGATGAGTTCATAATGGAAAATGTAACAACTATAATAGAAAATATTACAGTTGATGAAGCTGGAGAAAAGAAGCTTTTTGACATAACTTATGCAGATAGTATGGGAGAAGCAGAGGAACTTATGAATGAATCAGATGAGGCTGGTTTACTTTATTCTGAGGATGGTGTCCTTAAGCTTAAGGTTAAAGAGACAGGGCTTGAGGAAAGTATACTTTCTTCTGTAGTAAGTCAGTACCATCAGATTATAACTGTTATGAAAGATATAGCTGATCAGCCGGCAGAAGTTCAGGCAGAAGTTATGGCGGAACTCATGAGGGATGCTTCGGAAAATGTGGAAAAGTCAATATCTGATGCGGATATGGATTCGTTTGGGCAGTACTTTTTCAACCTACTTACCATGGGATGTCTTATGGCAGCTACAGCAGGTGTTACTTTTACAATTAAGAATCAGGCTAATCTCTCTAACCTAGGAGCAAGAAAAAATTTAGGCGGTGCAGGTACCTTTGCTCGTACATTTGGAGGTCTTGCTGCGATTTGGTTAGTACTTAGTATAGTGACCATACTCGCCTTTGGATATCTCTTGATTATAGGTGTTGACTTTGGCACAAGGATACCGGCAGTTATTCTTACTATTATAGTAGGTAACTTGCTTGGACTTTCAGCAGGTTACTTTGTTGGAAGCATTGGAAAGCTTTCTAGAAGTGTAAAGGACTCAATTGCAGTATTGTTCTCAGTATTCACTTGCTTCCTCAGTGGACTTATGATTATGGATATGAGAATGTTGATAGAACTTAATTGCCCGATTATAAATGATATCAATCCAGCCATATGGATAAGTGATGCATTCTATTCATTGGTAATCTATGATACTTACGACAGATATATACAGAATATGATTATTATGACAGCATTTTCACTAGTTTGCTTAGTAGGCGGAGTTATATTAGGAAGGAGAAAACAATATGCAAGTATTTAATACATTTTTCAAAATAGTAAAAAAACAACTTCCTTCATTTATAATTTATTTCAGTATATTTGGAGTACTTATTGGCTTTATGTCGAACATGGGAACTGGAAATAATGCCTACAAGGAAACCAGGATGGATATTGCAGTATTTAACAATGACGGTTCGGCAAAGGCAGATTATCTGGAGGAGTACCTTGGTACTATACATGATGTAATGGTAATTGAAGATGATGAGGAAACTATTCAGGATTACCTTTATTTTCAGGTGTTAGACTATGTGCTCTATATTGATGAAGGTTTTGAACTCACTAATATTAAAAGACCTGGCTCAAAAACAGGTATATATGTTGACAATCATATAGCTAACTTTGAGAAGACTTATGATGCCTTTGTTCTTGCGGGCTACAGTGATGCAGAGTCCTATGAAAAAACAATGGAGGCTATGGATACTGCTGACCTTGTAAGTCTTAAAGGAGAGTCTGGTGGAAAGCCTACTATATTTTACTTTTACCTCTACTTTACTTACATTGTAATCGCCCTTTTAATTAACACTTTAGCACCTGTTATCATCGCTTTAAATAGAAAAGGGGTAAAGGAGCGTTCTATGATGTCACCTTTCTCTGATAGAAAGAGAAACGGACAGATTATCGCAGGTTCAGTGCTTTTCAGCTTAGTAATATGGGGGATTATGAATATCTTATCCTTGGTGGTATGCGGATTGGACTTATTCAAGGCAGACAATTTATATTATTTACCTAATTCAGTATGTTACCTAATTCTTTCGGTAGGAGTGGTTTGTATAGTTTCAAACTTCAACCTTAAGGCAGAGGCCATCAGTATGATATCTAATATAGTCAGCCTTTCCCTTAGTTTCCTTAGTGGTGTATTTGTTCCTATGGAAATTTTCGGAGATGGTATGATGAGAATAGCAAAATGCACACCAACCTACTGGTATGTAAGAGGATGTTACAATATATCAGAGGGTGTAATTAATAGCGAAACTTTTATGTACATGGGAATTCAGCTACTTTTTGCACTTGCTTTCTTTGCAGTGGCACTTGTAATATCTAAGAGAGTTAAGCTTAGTAGGGCGAGTTAGAGAAAAGAAGGTTTACGTATTTAAAATGTGATTTTCGATAAAGCTCTTGAAATGATGGACATCATTGCCAGCATTTCAAGAGCTTTTATAATGATAGTAGGTCTGGGATATGTTGTAAATAATGATGGTTCAATTATGCGTGTAACAGGTGCCATTCCTGTGTATGCAAGAATGTGTATAACTTGATTTATATATGTTTCGTGAGTATAATTCTCTTATGAAAATTTGAAGTTTAAATTAGCAGATTTTATATAACTTGATATAATACCATAAAAGTCCATAAATGTAGATAAATAAAGGGTTCTGAGGATTTTTAACTCGTATATAATCCTATATAGTAACTCATATTCTATAAAAAAATGGTACAGAAATGGTACAAAGACGTAACTAATAAATCGAAGCCCTAATATAGCAACAGAATGGAGACTGATTAAATTCAGTCTCTTTTTTTATGTGTGAAGTGCTATTTAACTATAATAGTGCAGATATTGCATTAAAATAATAATTCATAAAGGAGAAAAAGAAAATGAAGAAACTCAATTTATTCCAAAAGTTTGATTTTGCCAACTGGCAGAAAGGCAAGAAATTTATGATACAAGGCATCAAATACAGTGAAAAGAAAGGCTGTGTCAGTCTTGATGTAATTATCGTTGAAGATAATACCGACTATGGCGATACTTCTGTAAGTAACCTATTCGAGAAATTCAAGGTACATCTTGTAAATGATACTGACGAAGAAGATGTTGAGAGATACGCTGTTAAAGATACTATCATTTTCAAAAATATCGGTAAATGCTCAGTATGGGGAGATTATGCGTCACAGTTATCTGTTGAGGCTGTTGTGGAGGTAGTCGAATAATGAATATCAGTAAACGGAAATATTACTGCAATTTCTTATTCGCTATGTGGTTAGTAGGTCTGCTTATATTTATAAGTGGGCCTATAGCCAACAAGTATCTGTTTAATATTGATATAGTGGATAAAATATGCAGATATGGATTTATTATTTTAATTGTGAGTGCGTGTGTTACTTTTATGATTATGATACTTGCAAATAAGGGCATAAAAAATATGATATGCAAATATGAGGTATTACGTTCCATAGAAAGTAATCTTATGTCTATTGGGGCATATACCAAATTGGAAGATAAGGTTTTTGTCGTGCTACCGAAAATCAAGATAAAG
>SVED01000020.1 GCA_015057515.1 Lachnospiraceae bacterium | reverse complement strand
ATAAACATACCTTTAAAGTAGGTAAGAGTGATGATGTAGTAGATTGGTGTATATATGACAATACTGCTATTAGTAGATGTCATGCAATATTCTATAAGATAGATGGCCAGTGTTACATAGAAGATCTTAATTCTACAAACGGTACATATATTGATGATGAAAAGATTACTAGTAATGAAAAGATTGCTATCAGAGTAGGTACTAGAATAAAGTTTGCAAATGAAGAATTTGAACTTAGATTTGAATAAATAACATATAGTTATATTTATGGGAAAATATTAATGTAAATAATAGGAGTGGTTATGAAAAAATTTAAAAATTTAATATTATTAGGTGTATTATGTCTGTCTATAACAGGATGTGGTAAGGACAAATCAGAAGATAAAAAGGATACATCTGCATCAGGTGATGTTTCCACAGAAGCAAGTGATATAGCAGATGATACAGAAACTGAAAATGATCCTAGTATAGATGTTTCAAATATGACATATGATGATGCAGACAGTTATTTAAATGGACTGCCTGAGACAGATGCAAGTTATTTTACGATTTCAACTGACGGCATGCCAGAGGGTGAAGCAACAATAACAAGTTACACAGGAGAAGATACAGTAGTTGTAATTCCAAGTCAGATTGATGGGAAAAATATTACTGATATTGAAATGTATGCATTTACCAATAATAAAAATATTCTTCTTGTAAAAGCACCTGATACTATAAAAAATTTGAGTGAATCAAGTTTTATGAACTGTAGTTCTTTGAAATTTGTTACAAATCTTGATTCACTGGAGTCTATGGAGGAGTATGCATTTACAATGTGTGGTGTGAAATATTTTGTTTTTTCAGAAAAATTCATAACTATACCAAGTAATTGGACTTCATATGATGGTACAGTTACTATTAAAGCACCAACTAACTCGCCAATTGCAGTTGACAGTCAGGAATATAATGATGCAAATGGATTTGAGGTTTTCATCCTCGAAACATACTAACATCAAACTTTCCAAAGACTTTTCTAATTTCAATTAGAAAAGTCTTTTTCTTTTCCCATTAAAAATATTTATATCCAAGCAATTATATGTTAAAATTACATATCAACAGTATAATTAACAGAAAAAAAGTAAATAGTTATATATACATTTATATAAGCGGAGTTAACACAGGATATAGATATGATAGACAATAGTAATAAAAATTGTAATAATAGCAAAGCAAGACGTATTGTCAGAGTAGCTCTGGTTATTTTTGCTTTGCTATTTTGCTGTTTTTTAGGGTATCTTATTGTCAGGTTTGTGTCTGATAAGGAGTTTTTCCAAAAGTGGGTCAAGGAACGAGGCATTTGGGGAAGGCTTTTGTATGGTTTAATGGTTATATTTCAGGTAGTAGTAGCCCTTGTGCCAGGAGAACCCTTGGAAATTGCAGGAGGATATGCTTTTGGAGCTGTTCATGGCACCATCATATATCTGATAAGTGCAACAATAGGAGGAATGTTGGTATTTCTTTTTGTAAGAAAGTATGGACAACCCTTTGTTGAAATGTTCTTCTCAGGTAAGGATATTAATAAGTTTAAGTTTCTCAGATATTCTAGCAGGCTTACAAAGGGGCAAAAGGAAGGACTTTTAGTATTTTTATTTGTGTTGCCGGGTACTCCTAAAGATTTGATATGTTATATTGCAGGTTTAACTACAATTAGTTCAAGACTTTGGCTTTTAGTGTGCTCTTTGGGCAGATTGCCATCCCTTATAACCTCAACCATAGGTGGCCAAGCTTTAGAGTCTAAGGATTATACCAATGCAGTAGTTGCTTTTGTTATTGCATTTGCTATTAGCCTTATTGGTGTATTTGTATATAAGGCAGTACGAGGTAAGCATAGCGATAAAGATAAACATATATCAAACTAAAACACAAATGAGGAGATATTATGAGTAAAAAGTCAGATGAGATAAGAAAAAGCTTTAAAGAAAATGATGATATTCGCGACCATGGTCTTAAAAAGCCGGTATCTATAGAAAGATATGATGATATTTTTTATGGTGAAGATAAGTACTGGCAGCGATTGGATGTGTACAGACCACTTGGCATTGACCATAATCTGCCAGTTATTATAAGCGTACACGGTGGTGGATGGGTATATGGAGATAAAGAAAGATACCAATACTACTGTATGGATTTGGCAAAAAGGGGCTTTGCCGTAGTAAATTTTACCTATAGATTAGCACCTGAGTACAAATTCCCAGCCCATATTGAAGATACAGCTTTAGTATTTCATTGGGTATTAAATAACGCAGATAAGTATAAAATGGATATAGGGAATGTGTTTGCTGTGGGTGATTCAGCAGGTGCACACACCCTTTCCATGTATGTAAATATGCGAGTTAATGAAGCGTATAGAGAGAAGGTGTTGTCCACCTTTCCTATGAATTTTCCGGATTCATACAAGGATACATCCCTAAAGATTAAGGCTATAGGTCTTAACTGTGGAAAATATCTTATGGATAGAAGGGAAGAACTTATACAGGAGTATAAACCTTTGGAATATTTGGATGAATTTTTTGAATTTATGAACCTTCCGCCTCATATTGGGGAGGGATTTCCACCTACTTTTATTATGAGTTGTGAGGATTTTTTAAAGGATGAGCCTAGGTTTATGATTGAGAGGTTTGATAAGTATCATATACCTTATGAATACCATTTTTACGGAGATGAGAAAAATAAGTTGCCACATGTATTTCATTGTGATATAAAATCTAAGTATGCTAAAATATGTAACGATGAGCAATGTGAGTATTTTAAAGGATTTATATAGGAGGCAGTAACAGTGGATTTGTTAGAGATTTTAAAAGTAATTTTTCTTGGAATTGTAGAGGGTATAACAGAGTGGTTGCCCGTAAGCAGTACAGGACATATGCTTTTGGTAGATGAATTTATCAAGATGAACACATCAGAAGAATTTAAGGAAATGTTTTTCTATGTAATACAGCTGGGTGCCATACTGGCAGTTGTGTTGATTTTCTGGAAGAAAATGTGGCCGTTTGGTCTTAATGAAGCAAATAAGCCAATGGTAAAAAAAGATATTTTTTCTATGTGGTTTAAGGTAGTGGTTGCATGTATTCCTGGTGCAGTTGTTACCATATTGTTTGATGATTTTATTGAGGCTCATTTGCACACACCTGTGGTTATTGCCTTGGCACTTGTTTTTTATGGTGTTGCCTTTATTCTTATTGAAAATTGGAATAATAAAAGAGAAGCAAAGGTTGCTACCCTAGAGGAGCTTACATACAAGACTGCCTTTATAATTGGTTTGTTTCAGGTATTATCTATTATTCCGGGAACCTCTCGTTCGGGAGCAACTATTGTAGGCGCTCTTTTAATTGGTGTATCAAGAGTTGCTGCGGCAGAGTTTACATTTTTCCTTGCAGTACCTGTTATGGTGGGTATGAGCTTTCTTAAGATACTCAAAGTGGGATTTTCCTTTACATCAGGAGAGTATCTTATACTTGCAGTAGGAACAGTGACAGCATTTTTGGTATCAGTAGTTGTAATAAAGTTCCTTATGAGCTACATAAAGAAAAAGGATTTCAAGATTTTTGGTTGGTATAGAATTGTTCTTGGAGCGTTGGTGCTTCTTTATTTTGGAGTTTTTGCATAATTGAGAGGAAATGTTATGAGTGCACAGTTAGATATAGATGTTTTAATAAAAGAAATGACTTTAGAGGAGAAGGCTACTTTAGTAAATGGAGCCAGCTTCTTTGGTTCTGCTGCCATTGAAAGGCTTGATATACCTAGAATGCAGTTACTTGATGGAGGAACAGGTATCAATTTTGAGCAGCTTTTTGGTGATATCACAGAGACAAATAAGTGGAATGATGAGAATATGATTGGAAGTACGGCATTGGTTAATGTCATAGAAAATTTTTATTCCCCAGAGAACTTAAAGGAAGAGGAAAAACCTCTTTACGAGTGGATAAAGACTCATCTTGAAGCAAGAGTAAAAGAACGCTGTGACAGAGGTAATTACGCTCCAGCATGCCTGCCACCGGGTATTTTACTTGGTGCTACATGGAATAAGGAGGTAGTAGGCAAGGTGGGAAATGCCCTGGGTATGGAAGCTAACGTATTTGGTGTCCATATACTTCTAGGTACTCCAAATGTAAATATACACAGAGACCCTCTAAATGGCAGATTGTTTGAGGGGTATTCAGAGGATCCTTATCTTGTGTCAGCCCTTGCCCCAGAGCTTGTAAAAGGAGTTCAGGAGTATGGAGTAATTGCAAATGTAAAGCATTTTGCGGCAAATAACCAGGAAACTAACAGAGTAGGTGTAAATGAAACAATCTCAAGAAGAGCATTGGAAGAGATTTATTTGCCAGGCTTTAAGGCATGTGTGACTGATGGAAAGGCAAAGACAGTTATGAGCGCCTACAACAAGATAAATGGTGTTCCATGTACAGAAAGTAAGTTTCTGCTTCAGGATAAGCTTAGAAAGGAATGGGGATTTGACGGTTTTGTTATGTCCGATTGGGGTGCAGTATTTAACCCTGATAAGGCGCTTTTAGCTGGAAACGATTTGGTTATGCCAGGACCTCACGAGCATAAGACCATAATGGATAGAGTTAAATCCGGAGATATTTCCGAAGAAATTTTAGATAACAGTGTAAGACTTATTTTGCAGGCTATTGACTGGTTGGCTTGTCACGACAATCATAATGTATACGAAGCCACAGAAGTTCAGGAGTTTACAGATGATATAGCATACAAGGCGGCTGCTGAAGGAATAGTAATGCTTAAAAATGACGGAATATTTCCACTTCCTCTAAATAGAAAGATTATTCTTTCGGGTTCCGGAGTCAAGGGCCTAATTGAGTGTGGGGCAGGAAGCGCAGGCATTACAACAAATAGAAGAGGCAATCTGTATAAAGAACTTGAGAAGATATACGGTGTGGGAAATGTAATTATTGCTGATACTTACAATGATATTTGTGCCTGTAAGATGCGAGAAGGCTTTGAGGATGACAAGAGTGTTATTATTATGGTTTGTAGTCTTGGTGGTATGGAAGGCAATGATCGTAAGGATATGATGCTCCAAGAAAAAGATTTAGACATATTAAATAATCTTCATGATACCTATGGTCTTATACTAAATACCTGTGGACCTGTAGACCTTAGCTTTGACAGTTCATATCTTAAGGCAATATGGTGCATGTTCCTTCCGGGAATGAAGGGAGCAAGGGCTATGGCTGATATTATTTCTGGAGAGTTAAATCCATCTGGTAAGCTGCCTATTACCTTCCCAGCCAGATACGAGGACACACCAACATACCTTAATTTCCCTGGAGATGGAAGAGAGGTTTCATATGGAGAGGGCATCTATGTAGGCTATAGATATTATGACAAGAAAAAGATAGAGCCTAAGTATGCTTTTGGATATGGTCTTTCTTATACAAGCTTTGACATTAAGACTACAAATATTGCTACAGATGCAGGCACTGTAACCAATGTTCCTGCTTTTTCGGATAAGGTTGATATAGGGGTTACTGTGACTAACGAAGGAGAAATAGAGGGTAGTCAGGTTGTTCAGGTATATATTAGTGACCCTATGTCAAGCATTTCCAAGCCAGTAAAGGAGTTAAAGGCATTTGAAAAGATACATCTTCAGCCGGGAGAGGAAAATGTTATCCAATTTACTTTAACTAAAAATGATTTCGCTTCTTATGATACGGATTTTGATGGATGGTTTGCCGAGGAAGGTTTTTATGATATAATTATTGCCACATCTTCAAGAACAGAAGATGAGGTAAAACGTATAAGAGTCTATCTTAAAACAAAATCACCATATAGTTATGGTGTAAATTCGTCTATAAAAACCATATATGAGAATGGGGAATTATTAGAACTTGCATATAAAATGTGGGAGAGATATGGGTTAGATAAGGCGAATATTGACAACAATTATAAATATACAGCCCACAAAACTCTTCGTGAGATTCTTATGGAGGTGCCGGAACAAATGCTTGATGATGAACATAAGGCAGAGATTATAAGGGATTATAACAATCTGGCAGAGGGTGTATTAAAACAATAGCTAAGGAGTATATTATGTCAGTTTTAGAAGGTATAGAGCCAGTTGAGGTTTTTAAATATTTTGAGGAAATATGTGGGATACCTCACGGTTCGGGAAATATAAAGCAGATTAGTGATTATCTTGTGAATTTCGCGAAGGAAAGAAATCTAAGATATATTCAGGATGATAGTGGAAATGTAATCATTTTTAAGGATGGCACTCCTGGATATGAGCAGTCAGAGACCGTTATTATCCAAGGACATATGGATATGGTATGTGAAAAGGATAATGATTGTGATATAGATTTTACAAAGGATGGTCTTAGACTTGACGTAGCTGATGGTTATGTATATGCCAAGGGTACAACTTTGGGTGGGGATGATGGTATTGCAGTAGCATATGCTCTTGCCATACTTGACAATGCTGATGGATCAATTAAACATCCACCGTTAGAGGTAGTTATAACAGTGGATGAGGAAATTGGTTTATTGGGTGCGACTGCGTTAGATTGTTCGGTTTTAAAGGGGAAAATATTCCTAAACATTGACTCAGAGGATGAAGGCATAATACTTGTAAGCTGTGCAGGAGGCGTTACTGCAGAGTGTACCTTACCTGTCGAGTTTGAGAATAAGGATGATTTAGAAGCATATAAGATAGTTGTTACAGGTATTGCCGGTGGTCATTCTGGTGTAGAGATTAACAAACAGGGTGCAAACTCAAATGTTGTTATGGGAAGAATTCTTGCAGGTATAGATAAAGTTTCACCTCTTAGAATCATAGATCTTAATGGTGGTAAAAAGGATAATGCAATTCCACGAGAAACCGTGGCTATAGTGGGAGTTTCAAAGTATTCCAATGAAGAAGATATGAACACATATATTGATAATATTGGGAAGGTTTTAGCTAATGAGTATAGAACAACAGATTCAGAGATTAGTGTAACTATTGATAAGGTTGCCCCTGTTGCTAAGGTAATGACTAAGGAGTCAACAGACAAGGTTATATGTGCTTTAAGAAATCTTCCAAACGGGGTTCTTAAAATGAACAGCGATATTGAAGGGCTTGTGCAGACATCCCTTAATTTAGGTGTGCTTCTCACAGAGGAAGATAGGGTGAGATTGCATTATTCAGTTAGAAGTAGTGTAGGAACGGAAAAAGATGAGCTTACAGACAGAATAGATACTCTTATAAGTATGTTGGGAGGACATATGGAACTTATAGGTGCATATCCAGCATGGGAGTACAACCCTGACTCTAAGCTTAGAGATATTATGGTTAAGACCCATATTAAACTATTTAATGCTGCACCTAAGATTGAAGCAATACATGCGGGTTTAGAGTGTGGAATTTTTGCTGGTAAGATTGAGGGACTGGATTGTGTTTCCTATGGTCCTAATATGGACGATATCCACACCTCATCAGAAAAACTATACATTGATAGTACTGCCAGATATTGGGAGTACACAAAGGCTATTTTAAAGGCTCTAAAATAGATTAGGTTTAGACAGGAGGATAAAATATGGCTTCATGGGAAGATAATATAAGAAAGGTTGTGCCTTACGTTCCAGGAGAACAACCAAAGGAAAAGAATATAATCAAACTAAATACAAATGAGAACCCATATGGACCATCAAAAAGAGTTCTTGAAAAAGCAGTTGAGTTGGAGAATCTAAAGCTTTATCCAGATCCTGCTGCCACAGAATTAGTGGACACTATTGCTGCATATCACGGTTTAAATAGCAACCAAGTGTTTGTGGGAGTTGGTTCAGACGATGTTCTTGCTATGGCGTTTTTGACATTTTTTAATTCTGGCAAAAAGATTTTATTTCCTGATATAACATACTCATTTTATGATGTATGGGCAGAGCTTTTCAATATCCCTTATGAGACAGTGGCTGTGGATGATAATTTTAGAATCAAGGCTTCAGATTACTACGGAGAAAATGGTGGTATTATATTCCCAAATCCAAACGCACCAACAAGTATTGGTGAGTCACTTTCCTTTGTGGAGGATATTGTTAAGAATAATAAGGACGTTATTGTAATAGTTGACGAGGCTTACGTGGATTTTGGTGGTGAGACAGCACTTCCTCTTATTGACAAGTATGATAATTTACTAGTAGTCAGAACTTATTCTAAGTCACGTTCTATGGCAGGGCTTCGTATTGGATATGCTATGGGTAATGATAAATTAATTAAATATTTAAACGACGTAAAATATTCATATAATTCTTATACTATGAACCTGCCATCTATTATTCTTGGCAAAGAAAGTATGCTGGATGACGAGTATTTTAAAGAGACAGTAAGAAAGGTTATTGATACTAGAGAATGGTTTAAGGCAGAGATTGAAAAGCTTGGTTTTTCTTGCCCTCCATCCAAGGCAAACTTCCTTTTTATAACCCATAATACCCTCACAGCTAAGGAAATATTTGAAAAGGCAAAGGCAAATAAGATATATGTAAGATATTTTAACAAGCCTAGAATAGATAATTACCTAAGAGTTACTATAGGTACCAGGGAAGAGATGGAAACATTTTTAAGCTTTCTCAAGACCTTGGTGTAGCGATGTATTTTACTACATTTTTGCTTTGATAGCAAGGAAAAAAGTGTATACTTTTGTATACACTTTTTTTCTTGTGTTTTTTTATATTGTGAATATATACTTAAGTTATCTTTAATTCGATTTTCATATTTCACATTTCCCCATTTTAAAATTTAAGAAAGGAACGTTATAAATAATTTATGGATTTTAATGAATTTGTAGGAATTGTTGTGGAGCTTATTCCGGAATATCTTCTTCAATATGATGTAGATGATATACGGGTTGAAAAGGTTCACAAAAATAATGGTATAGTGTGCACAGGTATGGCCATATGCTTAAAGGGAGAGACAATATCTCCAAATATATATCTGGAATATTATTATAACTTATATAGTGAGGGTAAAAATATTGATGACATTTTAGGACTTATACGAGATGAATACAATCAAGCAAAGGATAGGATAGATAAGGAGGGATATGTGGACATGACAAAAGAAGATTTAAAAGATTGTGTCTTTCTAAAGATAGTCAACTATGAAAGAAACAAAATAGTTTTGGAGGAATGTCCATATATTTCATTTCAGGACTTGGCTATAACCTATAGATATCTGGTGAAAAAGGATAGTGATGGAATAGCCTCTGCTATAATAAAAAATTCAGATTTAAAAAGATGGAATATAAAAGCAGAAGATTTATATGAGATTGCTTTGGAGAATACAAAAAAATTCTTTCCTCCTGTTCTTAAGCCACTTAATATCATGCTGAGGGAACTTATGGGAGATATAAACTTGTCAGATGATGCAGAACTAAATGTTTTGACGAATACACAGGGGATTAATGGGGCAACTAATATAATATTTGATGATATATTATACAATTTTGCAAAGAAATATGATTCAGATATTTATATTTTACCATCAAGCATACATGAGGTATTACTGTTGCCCGTAAGTGAAAAGGCAAAGCATAAAGATTTGATAGAAATGGTAAAAGAAATCAACCAATACGTAGTAGGAGAAATGGACTATTTGTCAGATAATGTGTACATATATAGCTTAAAAGAGAAGTGTATTAAAGCATAAAAGACTTGACGTAAACGCTGGTATGTGCTATGTTTAAGTAGCGTTTTAACGCAGATTTTTTTTAAGTAATTTGGAGGATTTATTATGGCAAAAGGTACAGTAAAGTGGTTTAATGACCAGAAGGGTTTTGGCTTTATCACAGGTGAGGATGGAAAGGACGTATTCGTTCATTTTTCAGGTCTTAACATGGAAGGCTTCAAGACACTTAAGGAAAACCAGACAGTTGAGTTTGATGTAACTGAGGGTGAGAAGGGACCACAGGCAGTTAACGTAACTGTTATCTAATCTATTTAACTTAATCAAGTAACAAGGTACCTATTTGATATATATTAGACCGGATGATAAGGGCTTTATTTAGAATTAGGAATCGTTATATTATTGAGTAAGATAAAGTGGGAGTTATTATTACACATAATAACTCCTATTTTGTTGACAAAAAAACATAAATCTAATAAAATTATATCTATATTGCAAGATAAAGATGCAAATCAAAGAGGGGTGCCATCTGTGAGCGAAAGTTTTATTTCTAGAAAAGATAGAATTATAGCATCGGCAATAGAAATTATCAGTGACTCTGGATTATCTGCATTGACAACACGCAATCTAGCACAAAAGGAAAATATGTCAGAGGCATTGATGTACAAGTACTTTGGTGGAATAGATGAAGTTTTAGTGGAAGTCGTAGATTATTATTGTAGATTTGATAACCAGATTCGATACACCATTAAAGCAAAAGAGGGAACGAATATACAAAAGTTAAAGGATTACCTTGAAGCTTATGCCACATATTATGATAACTATTATGCTATTTCCACGCTGATGCTTCAGTATGAAGAGCTATTACATAATATGGATACGAGAGATAAGATAGCATGGTGTATAACAGAAAGATTAGATTTTATTGCAGATTTATGTGAAAAAGCTATAGAATCCAAGGAGATTATTGATTTGTTAACTCCTATGGAGCTTGCTAACAATATAACAGGTCTTGTTATGACCCATATATTAAGTAGACGTATTATATATAATAAAAGAACTTTTAAACAAGAAATGATGGATAATATACATAAATGGTTTGAATTACTGAAATATCCAGAATAGGGAGGATTAGTTAATGAGAGTTTTAGTAGCAGAAGACGATATAGCGAGTGGAAAGTTTATGCAAAAGCTTCTTTCCAAATATGGTGAAGTAGTTGTAGCAAGAGATGGTATTGCAGCTGTAGATGCATTTGTAAATGGAATCAATGATAACCAGCGCTTTGATTTGGTGTGTATGGATATTATGATGCCAAAGATTGACGGATACAAGGCGTTGGCATCTATTAGAGATGCAGAAAGAAAGCTTGGCCTTGCTAGAGATTCAAGATGTAAGGTCATTATGATTAGTGCTCTTGATGAAGGATTTGATTCAAGTTATGCAAGTGATGATTACGAAGAATATCTTTGTAAGCCTATTGATATTATCCAGTTTGATAATGTAGTAAAGAAGCTAGGGTTAGTATAATTTTGTAGGATAGAAGTTATGGATTTATTTGATTATATGAGAGAGAATAATATGAAGGGCGAGTCTCCGTTAGCTAAGAGACTACGCCCTACTTCTATTGATGAGGTTGTGGGACAGGAGCATATCCTTGGAAAGGACAAACTCTTATATAGAGCAATTAAGGCTGACAAATTAGGTTCTATTATTTTGTATGGTCCACCTGGTACTGGTAAAACTACCTTAGCCACAGTTATTGCCAATTCTACCAGCTCTTTGTTTAGAGAACTAAATGCCACTACTTCTGGAAAGAAGGATATTGAAGAGGTTGTTACCAAAGCCAAAAATGATCTTGGTATGTATGGAAAAAAAACCATCTTATTTATTGATGAGATACATCGATTCAATAAAGCACAACAGGATTTTTTGTTGCCTTTTGTTGAGGATGGTACAGTTGTGCTCATAGGGGCAACAACTGAGAATCCATATTTTGAAGTCAATAAGGCTCTTATTTCTCGTTCGTCTATATTCCAGTTAAAGCCTCTTTCAAAAGCCAATATAGAAGTACTTATTAGAAAAGCTGTAACTGACCTGAATAGGGGTATGGGGGCTTATGATGCAGTTATAACCGATGATGCGGTTAGCTTTCTGGCAGATGTATCAGAGGGGGATGCAAGGCTGGCACTTAATGCTGTGGAGCTAGGTATTTTATCTACTGAGAGAAACGAGGAAACTGGCAAAATAGTTATAGACTTGTCTGTAGCAGAAGAGTGTATACAGCGACGTTCTATCAAATATGAGAAAGATGGTGACAACCATTACGATATTATATCTGCCTTTATTAAAAGTATGAGAGGCTCCAATCCAGATGCGGCAGTGTATTATTTAGCTAAGATGCTTTATGGTGGAGAAAGTGTTACTTTCATTGCCAGAAGAATCATGATATGTGCATGTGAGGATGTAGGAAATGCTGACCCTCAAGCGATAGTTGTAGCTTCAGCCTGTGCACAAGCTGTGGAGAGGGTAGGTATGCCTGAGGCGCAGATTATTCTTGCGCATGCGGCTATATATGTTGCCTGTGCACCTAAGAGTAACTCTATAGTAAATGCCATATTTGCAGCTAATGATGCTGTGAAATCAATAGGAGATTGTCAGGTTCCTAATCATTTGAGAGATGCACACTACTCAGGAGCAAAGAATTTGGGCAATGTAGGTTATTTATATGCCCATGATTATCCTAATCATTATGTTGAACAGCAGTATCTTCCAGATAACCTAGAGGGGGAAATATTTTATCATCCAGGGGATATAGGATACGAAAAGGATATAAAAGAATGGTTTAATAAAATTAAGTAAAACAAGTAGAATGTAAAGAGAAATTAAAGCTTAAGGTTACCTTAATAAAATCTTAAACTTTAGTTTCTTTTTTTTACTAGAAAATTAAGGGAATTTATGTTATAACTATAACTTGTTAATACTTATGGGAGGTAAAAACATGAAGAAAAAAAAGAAGATAATTATGGGTATTGGGGTTGTTGCCATTATAGCTATTATAGTGGCGGCTATAATTATTTTTGTAAAAAACAAAAGGGACAAAGATAAGGATGACGTGGTCTATGTTGAATCAATAGAAATTCTGACAGGCTATGGATTCTATGGAACTAATAGGTATATGGGTATTGTTGAGACTCAGGAGACAAAGGGTGTTGAAAAGGCTCAGGATAGAACCGTTAAAGAAGTGTTTGTAAATGAAGGCGATGTTGTAAAAGAGGGGGACAAGCTTTTTGAGTACGACACTGAGGAGATGACTCTTAAGCTTAAACAGCTGGAACTTGAATTATCAAGCATTTATTCAAGTATATCAACTACTAACGAGCAGATTGCTACTCTTAAAGAAGAAAGAGATGCGGTAGAAGAAGAGTATAAGATTGAATATACTAGTCAGATACAGTCCCTTCAGGCTCAGGTGAATCAGGAAAATTATAATGCCAGTGCAAAGCAGTTAGAAATTGACAGACAAAAGGCTGCTATAGAAAATGCAATTGTATATTCTCCTATGGATGGAATTATTAAAGAGATTAATAACAATGGAAATGGAGAAAGTGATTCATACTATGACAGTTATTATGGATATGGTTCAGAACAATCAAATGCATTTATTACCATTATGGATATGGGTGAGTATAGAGTAAAGGTAACTCTAAATGAGATGGAAATATACAATTTTATGGAAGGTGATAGAGTTGTATTACGCTCAAGAGTGGATGACAATATGATGTGGTACGGAGAGGTAACTCTTGTTGATACTGAACATCCTGAGGAAAATAACAATGATTATTACTATATGGGAGGTGGAGTTTCACCAACTAAATATCCTATGTACATATCTTTAGATTCATCTGAAAATATTATGTTGGGTCAGCATGTATATGTGGAATATGATTTTGGCCAGGGAGAGGTTAAAGAAGGTTTATGGCTAGATGAGTATTATATAGTTTTTGATGGTAACAAGGCTTATGTATGGGCTGAAAACAATAAAAAATTAGAGAAAAGATATATTGAGTTAGGTGAATATGATGAGGAAATGTGCCAGTATGAGGTTCTTTCAGGATTAGAAATGGAGGATTATATTGCTTTTCCAGAGGATAGATTAAAAGAAGGCATGAAAACTACTCACAATATAGAAGATATAGTCATAGAAGAGGATATGGGTATAGAAGATGGCATGGAAATCTATGATGATATGGAAATCTATGATGACATGGAAATCTATGATGACATGGAAATTTATGATGATATGGATACCCAGGAAGAAATAGGTGAACCTTTAGGTAGCAAAATAGATATAAGAAATCCTTTATGCCTCGGTGTAGTAGGTTTTAAGGAGGCATAAGTATGGTATTAGAGTTAAAGAATGTTTACAAGGCTTATGACCAAGGAAGTATGCTTGTGCCTGTTTTAAAGGATATAAACCTTGATATAGAAGAAGGGGAATATGTTGCCATTATGGGACCATCAGGTTCTGGTAAGTCCACTTTGATGAATATTATTGGTTGTTTGGATAAACCTAACTCCGGAACATATTTATTAGATGGAGAGGATGTTAGTAGTTACAATGACAAACAACTTTCCTATATTAGAAATAAGAAACTTGGATTTGTATTTCAGACTTTTAATCTGTTGCCTAGACAGTCTGCAACGGATAATGTTGCGTTGCCTCTTCAGTATGCCGGAGTGCCAAGAAAAAAGCGAAAGGGTATATGTTTGGATGCACTGGACAAGGTTGGGTTATCTGACAGAGTCGATTTTAAACCAACCCAGCTTTCTGGTGGACAAAAACAGAGGGTAGCTATAGCAAGAGCAATGGTGAATAATCCAAGAATTCTTCTTGCAGATGAGCCAACCGGTGCATTAGATACAAAATCTGGAGAGCAGATTATGGAGCTTTTTTCCAAGCTACATGATGAAGGCGTAACAATTATTATGATTACTCACTCACCAGAAATTGCAGCATGTGCAGATAGAGTAATAAAATTGGTTGACGGTATGATTGTTGAGGATGATAAAAAATTAAATACTGAACAGGAGGTAGTGAAAGATGAGTAAGAAAAAGAAGATTATTATTGCTCTTATTGTAACTATCCTTTTATCTGTGGGTTGTGTAGCCTTAGTGACAGTATTAAAGAATAAAACTAAAGAAAAAAAGCAGGTAGATGTGTATTCTGTAGCTGAAATAGCAATGGATGCGTCTATGATGGAATATGACAATTATTTTTCTGGAAATGTATCAGTAAGCATGGAGCAGAAAGTAACTCTTTCATCTGCTGATTTGATTGATGAGACTATGGTAAAAGAGGGACAGCAGGTTAAAGCAGGAGATGTAATACTTACTTATGATATGACTGCTAAGGAATTAGAATTAGATATATTAAGAGCTAGCGTAGAACAGGCAAGAGTTGATGTGCTGGTGGCTGAGAGAGAGTTAAAGGAGCTTAAGGAAATTGTTCCTGTAGAAGAACTTCCAGAGGAACCAGTAACAGAGGCTCCAACTACTGAGGAACCAACAACAGAAGCTCCAATTGATGATGAATTACCGGATGAGGTACCAAGCGAAGAAGTAGCAAGCCCTACTGATGCTATAGAAGAACCTTTGGATAATGAAGAGTTAACTGGTAATTCAAGCCTTGAAGAGGATACTACACCGGCAGATGTATTTATGCCAGGTGAAGATGGTATGTACGAGGATATGGATCAGCTTGAAGAACCGGAAGATGTAACGTATACCAAGTCTGAGTTAGATAAGATGATAAAAGAAAAAGAAAGAGAGATATCTAACTTAAATATCAATTATCAGCTAGAACAAATTGAGCTTGAAATGCTTGAATATCAAAGTGAGAATAGGGAATTGTTATGCAACTTTGACGGTGTTGTAACTAAGGTTAATGACCCGGAAGAGGCTATTGCTAACGGGGAGCCTTATATTGTAATTGTTGGCGATAAAGGTTGTACAGTTGAAGCAAGCGTCGGGGAGCTTTCATTAAGCAATGTAACTATCGGTGAGAAGGTAACAATGTTTT
Organism: Lachnospiraceae bacterium; assembly: GCA_015057515.1. GTDB lineage: Bacteria > Bacillota > Clostridia > Lachnospirales > Lachnospiraceae > Coprococcus_C. The sequence continues at coordinate 15,955 of SVED01000020.1, read as the reverse complement.
GCTATGACACTGGTATGGAGTACACCGGTACAATATCGGAGATTTCTACTACCCCGGTAGAGTCTTATTATTATGGTTCTTCAATTGAGTCTTATTATCCCATAACCATTGTAGTTGAGGGTGGAGAAAATTTATCTCCAGGAATGTATATGGAGATACAAAGAGAGAGTACAACAGAGAATGGTTTTTATCTGCCTTTAGCGTTTGTTATGAGTGAAGGTGGACAGTACTATGTTATGAAAGACAACAATGGTGTTTTAGAGAAGGTATACATAAAGACTGGCAAGATTCTTTGGGGTGATAGTATAAAGGTGTTAGGCGGTATATCTATGGGAGATTATATAGCCTTTCCATATGCATCTGATGTCAAAGAAGGTGTAAAAACCCAAATGACTGGCGTTGATAGCTTGTATTACTAAAGGGGGAGGAAAGATATGTTAGAGAATATTAGATTATCATTTCAAGGTATCTGGTCACATAAATTGCGTTCCTTCCTGACTATGTTAGGTATAATTATTGGAATTGCGGCTATTATTGCAATTGTATCAACAATAAAAGGAACCAGCGAGCAGATTAAGGACAACTTGGTGGGCTCAGGAGACAACCTGGTAGAGATAAATATGTACGAGACGGATTGGGTATACGTTTCGGGAGAATCAGCTCCACCGAGTGGAGTTCCTATGATAGACGATACTATCAAAAATGAAATCCTAGACTTAAATAGTGTTGAAGGAGTATCAGCCTACAGATATGGATATACATATGATGGCATTAATTATAAGTCCAATAAAATGGAAGGTGCAGATCTTTTAGGTGTTGATGACGACTATTTTAATGTAGCAGGTTATAGACTATGCAAGGGCCGACTCTTTATTGAAAAAGACTTTGATGACAGAAGTAAATATGTCATTATTGATAATACAACTGCTAAATCCCTGTTTGGCGAGGATGACCCTATCTCAAAATCAATGGAGATAAAAGGTGATGTGTATGTTGTAATTGGTGTAGTAGAAAAAACAAATGATTTTAAACCTGTTGTTGAAAATATTTCAGAGTGGTATACTTATTACTATGATGATGCAGCTGGAAAGATATTTGTCCCTCATACAGTATGGGAATACATTTTTTCTTTTGATGAGCCCTACAATGTTATTGTAAAGGCAATAAGCACGGAGGATATGACGGATGCCGGTAAGGATACAGAGGAGCTCCTTAATTCTTATATTACTTATATGGATCAAGAGGGTAATATGCCATATAAGTATAAGAGTGAAGATCTTCTTCAATTGGCTAAGTCTATGATGGACTTGAGTGAGTCTACCAGCAAACAGCTTATTTGGATTGCAGGTATATCACTTATTGTAGGCGGTATAGGTGTTATGAATATAATGCTGGTATCTGTTACTGAGAGAACTAGTGAAATTGGACTTAAAAAGGCATTAGGAGCCAGAAAAAGAACTATACTAGCCCAGTTTTTAACTGAGGCAGCAGTACTTACCAGTTTAGGAGGCTTGCTTGGTGTTGGCGCTGGAGTTGGTCTTGCTTATCTTATTTCAGATATTGCAGAAGTTCCAGTGGCTATTAGTGGAGTTGCCATCATCATATCAGTAGCATTCTCAATGGTAATAGGTGTATTATTTGGTTTTATACCATCTGTAAAAGCAGCTAATCTTAACCCTATTGATGCCTTGAGACACGAATAGGAGTGTATATATGTACGATAAGGACTTTAATAAGAGATTATCCAGCATGAGATTTTCACGCGTTTTTGCATGGATAGGATTGATTGTTATTTTGGTAATAGTGGTTGCAACCTTTATTACAGGTATAACCGGCAGTAAATATTTTTTACCTTGTTTAATACTTGCAATAATAATCCCTGTTCTAATGTATGTAATGCTATGGATTGCAAAACTTATGTTTAGGATAAGTGAGGATAATCACAAAAATGAGAGTAAAGAGGCCGATAAAGAAAAAGATTGAAAAACGTAAAAGACTTTGATATACTTTATTTCAGTGTGAATTCAATTTGAATTACTATAAGATGATATTGATAGGAGATTTAGTATGAGTTTATTAAAAGAATGGCGTGATCACGCTTATGGATTAGACGACAGAACACCAGAAGGAAAGGAATTTTGGCTTAACTATTTCCAGAAGGAGAAGGCTATCTATGAGGAGATTTTAAGCTATCCAAAGGAAGTTGTTAACGGTCCTGTTAAGGAGCTTGCTAAGCAGTTTGACATGACTATTGAGTATATGATAGGTTTCCTTGATGGTATAGAGGAGAGTCTTATTCAGCCTAACAATGTTGACGAGCTTACAGAGGATTCAGTAGTATCACTTGCTTATGACCCAGAGAAGCTTTATATGAACATGGTAGGATGTAATGCGGAGTGGCTTTATACTCTTCCACAGTGGGATGCTATCCTCACTGAAGAGAGAAGAAAAGAGCTTTACAAGATTGAGAAATCTTCAAAGACTGTTGTTAAGCCACCAAAGGTAGGTCGTAACGACCCATGTCCATGCGGCTCAGGCAAGAAGTTTAAGAAATGTTGTGGAGCGAACTAATATGATATTTAGTCAGGTACAGACCAGTGCGATTATGCATGTGGATGGACCGATGATGGTTGTTGCAGGTCCTGGTTCAGGTAAGACAGCTACCATTTGCAGAAGAATACAGTATCTTATAGAGTCTGCGGGAGTTTCTCCCGCAGATATTCTTGTTATATCTTTTACAAGGGCAGCAGCTCTTGAGATGGAAAGCAGATTCAAACAGCTAACCATAGGGTGCGACTATCCGGTCAGATTCGGCACCTTTCATTCTATTTTTTTCTGGATAATAAAAACAGCCTATAATCTTGGCAATTCCTGTGTTATAACTGAAGAAGAAAAACGAAAAATATTGGACAGATTAATGGACTATATGTCTCTTACTTATGACAATAAAGACGAAATAATTTCTAGTATTATATCTCAGATAAGTATTGTTAAATGTGATATGATAGATATTGAGTACTATTATTGCAAGGATATGCCAGAAGAGACCTTCCGCCAGTTATACAAACGTATGGGTGAAGAAATAAACAGACTAGGAAAGATTGACTTTGATGATATGATGGTTATGTGTTATGATTTGCTTGTAAAACGTGCGGATATACTAAAGAAGTGTCAAAGCATATTTAAGTATATAATGGTGGATGAGTTTCAGGACAGTAACAGGATACAGTATGAGATATTAAAGCTTCTTTCTGCACCATCTAACAATGTGTTTGTTGTAGGGGATGATGACCAATCTGTGTATGGATTTAGAGGGGCAAGACCTGAGATTATGCACAAATTTAGGGAGGATTATCCGAATACAGCAGTGGTGTTTTTAGGAGACAATTACAGATGCGACAGGCTCATAACCAAGGCAGCTACAGGAGTGATTTCAGGGAATAAAAAACGTTTTCAAAAGGAAATAACCTCTGTTAGCACTGAAAATGGGCTGGTTGAATTTATTTCTCCAAAGGATGTACAAAAGGAGAATGAACTTTTGGTGGAGAACATAAGGTGTCAGTTTAAACAGGGAATACCTTATGAGCGTCAAGCGGTTATATTTAGAACTAACGTACAGCCAAGAAGGTTAGTATATAAGCTTAATCAGTATAATATTCCTTATACCATAAGCGATATAATGCCAAATATATTTGATCATTTTGCAGTGAGAAATGTATTGGATTATATGAGGATTGCTATGGGAGATAAAAGCAGGGCAACTTTACTCCGTATACTTAATAAGCCAAGCAGATATATTAGTAGAGATTATCTCTATGAGGATCCGGTAAATTATGATAAACTAAGATGGCGTATGAGAGATAAGGATTATGCAGTAGACAATTTGGATAAGCTTATGGCAGACATAAAGCTAATTAAGAAAATGAGACCTTATCCGGCTCTTAATTTTATTAGAAAAGGGATTGGGTATGAGGATTATTTAAAAAAATACGCTGCAGAACGTCAGCTGGACGAATCGGAGTTTGTGGATATATTGGATGAATTTGCAACTATGATTGTTGATATGACCAGCTACGGACAGATGTTTGAATTTATTGAAGAATATACAAAATTACTTCAGGAACAACAGGAAAAGAGTAAGTTAAAAAAAGGTGTTCAGCTACTAACTATGCATAGCTCAAAGGGATTAGAGTATGATTGTGTATATATTATCGATGCAATAGAGGGTATAACACCATACAAAAAAGCTAGAAATTCTAAAGAGATAGAAGAAGAACGGAGAATGTTTTATGTGGCTATGACTAGGGCAAGACATAAACTATATATATATTCTCCTCAACTGATATCAGGAAAACCAAAAGAAAAAAGTCCATTTGTAGCGGATGCAGAAGCTGCAATAAGAAATAGAGAGGAAAAGTAATGGTATTTTCGAGTATTACATTTTTGTTTGCATTTTTACCGGCAGTATTGTTGGCGTATTACATAAGTCCAAAGGCTGTAAAAAACCTTATACTTATGTTATTTAGTTTGCTGTTTTATGCCTGGGGTGAACCGAAGTATATTTTAGTTATGCTGACATCTATAATTGTTGGTTATACTATGGGTATTCTTACAGATGATTTTAAGAAAGCAAATAAGATTAAGCAGGCAAAGATTGCCACGGCGTTGTCAATTACAGTAAATCTGGGCATACTATTTTTTTTCAAGTACATTGGATTTTTCACTGAAAATATAAACAACGTGCCAGGGATAGATATTAAACCACTTAATATAGCTTTGCCGATTGGTATATCCTTTTATACCTTTCAGATACTTTCCTACGCAATTGATGTGTACACAGAAAAGGCAAAGGTACAGAAAAATATTATTAACTTAGCCACATATATAACCCTTTTCCCACAGCTCATCGCAGGACCTATTGTACGATATGAGACGGTGGCGGAGGAGCTTGATAACAGAAGAGAGAACATTGATGACTTTGGAGAAGGTGCTAAACGTTTTATAATAGGTCTTGGAAAGAAAGTTCTTATTGCTAATGTTGCCAGTGAAATATTTGAACAGTTGTCCAGCCTTCCAGCAGGAGAAAATTCCGTGGCATTGTCTTGGATATGTGCTATTGCATTTTCGCTTAGAATATATTTTGACTTTGCAGGATATTCAGATATGGCTATTGGACTTGGAAAAATGTTTGGATTTCATTTTTTGGAAAACTTCAATTATCCATATATTTCAAAAAGTATAACTGATTTTTGGAGAAGATGGCACATATCTTTAAGTAGCTGGTTTAGGGATTATGTGTATATTCCTTTAGGTGGCAATAGAGGAGGAAAGATTAAAACTCTAAGAAATATATTTATTGTATGGCTTCTTACAGGTTTTTGGCATGGAGCGGCGTGGAATTTTGTTATATGGGGTTTATATTATTTTGTTTTACTTATGGCGGAGAAACTTTTCCTTGGGAAATTGTTAGAGAAGATACCTACTGTATTTTCCAGAATATATGCCCTGTTTTTTATTAACTTAGGCTGGGTTATATTTGCCTACGATGACATAGGCAAGCTTGGCACTGCTTTAAAGAATATGTTTGGTATGAATGGTCTTAGCTTATGTAATCAACTTACCATATTTACTTTATTGTCCTATGGTGTATTCTTCGTGATTGCATTTATTGGCTCCACACCACTTCCGAAGAAATTTATGAATTATATTTCTACCAAAACAAAGATTTATGATGGAATAGAAGTGGTATTGCTCCTTGTTGTTATGATGCTATCAACGGCTTTTTTGGCAAGTGATGCTTTTAATCCGTTTTTGTATTTTAGATTTTAAGGGGGTGCAGGTATGAAGAATAAGATAATTACAGTAGTATTTGTAGCCTATATATTCTTTTTTGGAATAGGTTCCATACTTATGAAGGACAGAGAGTTTTCAGATATGGAAAACCGTACTTTGCAGACTTTTCCAAAGCTTACCCTAAATACTATTATGTCTGGGGAGTTTACTGAGAATTTTGAAACCTATATGAGTGACCAGATTATTCTTAAGGATGAATTGGTTCAACTAAAGGTACTTGAGAATAGAGTGCTAGGCCAGAAGCTTATAAATGATGTATATTTTAGTGCTGAGGGTATGCTTATTAGAAACTATGTAAATCCATATGAGCAACTCAATACAAATCTAGGATATGTAAATGAATTTGCTGCTGCAAATCCGGATTTAAATATAACCTGGCTTGTGGCACCTAATGCCTGTTATGTATATGAGGATAGACTTCCTGATTATGCCCCTTGTTATGACCAGGGAGAAGTATTGAGATATATGATGGAGCAGGTGGATACATCAATTAGCTTAGTGGATTGTTCCAAAAGCCTTATGGCGTCAAAGGATGAGTATATATATTACAACACAGATCATCATTGGACTATGAATGGTGCCTATCTAGGATATGTGGAATATTGTCAGACTGTAGGTATAACTCCTACCCAAAAGGAAACCTACGATATAGTATCAGGCAGTAAAGAATTTTATGGAACACTTTACTCTAATGCACCTTATTTTGGACAGAAGATGGACGAGGTAATTATATTCAACAACCCAAAGGGTGAGTATAAGGTTGAATACCTTGATGATGATATTACCACTGACAGCCTGTACAATATGGATAACCTTAGTATTAAGGATAAATATACCACCTACCTTGATGGTAACCACAGCATCCTTAAGATTACCAGCAATGCACCGGAGGGTGATAATGGTAAGCTATTAGTTGTAAAGGATTCTTACGGACATTGTCTTATACCTTTATTGGCTGATCATTACAGTGAGATAATAGTGGTTGACCTTAGATATTATCACATTGGTGTAGGCAAGCTTGCCTATGATGAGGGAATAGAAAACGTATTGATGATTAATAATTTAGATTTTATTAGTACAGATAACAATTTCTTATGGTTGTATTAAATAGTGACAATAAAAAGCAGCTCAGATATATAATTATCTGAGCTGTTTTTAACGTCAATTTTCGCTGTTTAATTCGTTGAATTCTTCCTCGTCTAAAAGCTCATCAAAGGCATCGGCAACAGCCTCGTACTCCTCCTCAGATTCAATTTGACCAAGGTCGATGGCATCTCCTTCTAACTCGGCATATCTATATAAGAATACCTCGTTTTCGTCATAGCCTTCAACTGGCTTGTTAGGTAAAAGGGCAATGTAATCTTGATTACCTACAGGGAAAATAGCCACTACGTCACATTCTAACTCAGTGCCATCATCCAGTGTCATAGATACAGTTGCGTCAAACTCTTCGTCATTTTCATTCTCTAAAAAATCGCTCATTTATTCTTCCTCCTTGAAAAATTTACCTATTCATTATATGATAGTTTAATGTAAAACCCAAGTTAGGTCAATATATTTCATGATATAATATTATATCATTATGTGATGTAACCCTTTTTGTATAATATTAGATTATGGACATTATTAAAAATAATATAGATGTACGGAGATGAATATGAAACAGGTTTTAAAGTATTTTAAAAATTACAAGCTTAAGGCTATTTTAGCCCCTCTTTTTAAGATGTTAGAGGCTAGCTTTGAACTTATGGTACCCCTAGTTATGGCGGCAATTATTGACAATGGAATAAAGAACAACGACAAACCATACATTATCAAAATGGCAATTGTTATGGTATTGCTTGGACTCATCGGTCTTGCCTGTTCAATTACCGCACAGTATTTCTCTGCTAAGACAGCTATGGGAGTGGGAAAGGAACTTAGGTTTGATTTATTTAGACATATTGAATCCTTATCCTACACTGAGATTGACGAAATAGGTAGTTCAACTCTTATCAATCGTATGACTAGTGATGTAAATCAGGTTCAGACCGGCATAAATATGTTTTTAAGATTATTTATGCGTTCCCCATTTATAGTTTTTGGTGCTACCATTATGGCGTTTACAGTAGATGTGGAGGCTTCAAAGGTATTTCTCATAACTTTACCGGTGCTTATCCTCATTGTATTTGGCATTATGCTTGTATCCATTCCTTTGTACAAGAAAGTTCAGAGTAATCTGGATGAAGTTCTTCTTAAAACAAGAGAAAATCTGGCAGGCGCAAGAGTGATACGTGCTTTTGGTCAAGAGGAAAATGAAAAGGCTGACTTTAGCCAGTCAACAACCCTTCTCACAAAGTGGCAGCTTGTAGTGGGTGGTATATCAACATTTTTAAATCCTCTTACTTACGCTGTTGTCAATCTTTCTATTGCAGCACTTATATGGAAGGGTGCAGGTCAGGTGGATGATGGTATATTGCTGCAGGGTGATGTATATGCCCTTGTAAATTATATGTCACAGATTCTTGTAGAGCTTATCAAACTGGCAAATCTTATTATCATAGAGACTAAGGCTGTGGCTTGTGCAAACAGAATATCAACCGTATTCGAGAAAAACAGTTCTCAGGTATATAAGGAGAAGAGAGTTTTTGCTGTAGACGGTGCTCCAAGACTTCAGTTTGTGAATGTGGGACTCACCTATAAAAATGCCAGTGAGTCCTCTGTAGAAGGTATAAATCTTATCGTAAATCCTGGAGATACCATAGGTGTTATCGGTGGTACAGGCTCAGGTAAGTCTTCGTTTATCAATATGATTCCAAGATTTTATGATTGTACAGAGGGGCAGATTCTTGTTGATGGAGTAGACATTAAGGATTATCCTCGTGAACAGCTTAGGGACAAGATTGGTATAGTTCCTCAAAAGGCTGTGCTTTTCTCAGGAAGTATTGAGGATAATATGAGATGGGGTAAGGCAGATGCCACTATAGAAGAGATTGATATGGCTCTTGATATTGCCCAGGCAAAGGAAATTGTAGAGGGCAAAGACGGCGGAATAAAATATATGCTAAGTCAAGGCGCAAAGAACCTTTCAGGTGGACAAAAACAACGCCTTACCATTGCAAGAGCTTTGGTTAAAAAGCCTGAGATTCTTATATTGGATGACAGCTCATCAGCCCTTGATTATGCTACCGACGCAAAACTTCGCATGGCGATCAAAGAAAAGACAGACAATATGACTGTATTTATAGTGTCGCAGCGTTGTTCTTCCATTATGCATGCTGACAAGATAGTAGTATTGGAGGATGGTAAGGTAGAGGGTATTGGTACCCATGATGAATTGCTTTCAAATTGTGAGGTATACCAGGAGATTTACTCCTCTCAGAATAAGGAGGAGGTGACTAATAATGAGTAAGAATACGAACAAGAAAAGTAACAAGTCATCAAACAGGCATACAATTAAAAGAATTCTAAAATATATAAAAAAATATATGCTTTTCGTTGTGCTTTCATTTATTTGTGCCATCGCTTCAGTTATAGCTACATTGGTTGGACCAATTCTTACAGGTAAGGCTATTGACGAGCTGATTGGACCGGGAGAGATTAATTTTTACGATGTAAAATGGTATGTCTTCTTATTCATCATTGCCATGGTTATTACCGTTGTTACCCAGTGGGTGATGAATATATTAAACAACCATATTACCTATCACGTAGTTAAGGATATTCGAATCGAGGCCTTCAATCATTTGGAGAGATTGCCACTTTCTTATATTGATTCTCACCAGCATGGAGACCTTGTCAGTAGAATAGTATCCGATATAGACCAGTTTGCAGATGGACTTTTGATGGGCTTTACCCAGTTGTTTTCAGGTGTAATTACAATTCTTGGAACCCTTGGTTTTATGCTATATATAAATGTTCCGATTGCCCTTGTGGTAGTAGTGCTTACACCGGTTTCGCTTTTTGTGGCATCATTTATCGCAAAGAGAACCTATAATCTTTTTAAGGGACAGTCGGAGTCCAGAGGTGAGTTAACCGCATTGGTTGATGAAATGATAGGACAACAGAAGATAGTTCAGGCGTTTAATTATGAGGATGATGCCTTGGCGAGATTTGAGAAAATAAACGACAAGCTGGAAAAGGATAGCATGAACGCAACCTTTTATTCATCACTTACTAATCCATGTACAAGATTTGTAAACAGTCTGGTTTATACAGCGGTTGGCATTATAGGAGCTTTTTCAGCAATTAAGGGCAGACTCAGTATAGGTCAGCTCACCTGTTTTTTAAGCTATGCGAACCAGTATACTAAGCCATTTAATGAAATATCAAATGTTATTACAGAGCTTCAGAATGCCCTTGCCTGTGCAGGTCGAGTATTTGAGCTTATAGATGAAAAACCGGAGGTTCAGGAAGCATCAGATGCAATTGTATTAAAGGATGCAACTGGTGCCATAGATATTGAACATGTTGATTTCTCTTATGTTCCTGAAAAAGAGCTTATTAAGGACTTAAATCTTAAAGTACAACCTGGTATGAGAGTAGCCATTGTAGGACCGACAGGTTGTGGTAAGAGTACTTTGATTAACTTGCTTATGCGTTTTTACGATGTAAAGGATGGAAGTATCAAGGTAGATGGAACTGATATCCGAGATATGACCAGAGACAGCTTAAGAGATAATTATGGTATGGTGCTTCAGGAGACTTGGCTTAAGTCTGGTACAATAAAGGAAAATATAGCCTATGGCAATCCAAATGCCACAGATGAAGAGATTGTTGCCGCTGCAAAAAAAGCCCATGCTCACAGCTTTATAAAGCGTCTGCCGCAGGGATATGACACAGTCATAACAGAGGATGGTGGAAATCTGTCACAGGGACAAAAGCAGCTTTTATGTATAACAAGAGTTATGCTTTTATTACCACCAATGCTTATCCTTGATGAGGCAACTTCATCTATCGATACTATGACTGAGATTCGTATTCAGAAGGCATTTAACAAGATGATGGAGGGAAGAACCAGCTTTATAGTTGCCCACAGACTTTCTACAATAAAGGAAGCCGATGTAATCTTAGTTATGAAGGATGGAAATATTATCGAGCAGGGCTCACATAAGGAGCTTCTTGCAGCAGGTGGATTCTATTATAACCTATACAATGCTCAGTTCGCACATTAAACAAAAAACAACTTGGCTTTAGACTCCAACTAAGTATTATGTATGGTATTTTCCAACTCGCTCTCGCTCGTTGCTCACGCAGGGGTACTAAGATTCTTGGAATAACATATGAGTATAATAAAAACCGTTTGCGAACGCGGGTACTAAGTGTGAACAATGAACGAGAGTGGGTTTTTATTATACTCATATGTTATTCCAAGAATCTAAGGACCCGCGTTCACAAACGGTTGGAAAATACCATATATAATACTTAGTTGGAGTCTAAAGCCAAGTTTTTTTGTTCAATTGTGCTACGATGGATGTTACTTTACTGTAGTATTTTGTCAAAACATAAATGACAAAGTATACAAGATGTGCTATAATTACCTTATGTGGCGTATATTTATACGAGCAAAATTTTTACATATTGGAGGGGAAAGAATGTTTCAGTTAAACAATTTTTATGACAACAACAATATGAAGTGTATTAACCAGCTTGGTCAGTACAAGGTATTTGAGCACGAGAAGGATCTTTCAGTGTCACCTTACAGTGCTGAGACAGCTTACTTTGCATCAACTATGAACGTTCGTAAGAGACAGGTATTAGTTGAGCTTAATAACACAGGATGTACAGTACAGGCAGGTGCTATGCAGTGGATGCTTGGTAACGTACAGATGCAGTCAGGTGTTAAAGGTGTTGGCGGATTCCTTGGTGGTATGGTAAAGGGCGCTGTAACAGGAGAGTCAGCAGTAAAGCCTGAGTATAGTGGTCAGGGACTTCTTATGTTAGAGCCTACATATAAGCATATTATTATGGTTGACGTGGCACAGTGGGGTTCAATCGTATTAGATGATGGTTTATTCCTTGCATGTGACAGCACTGTTCAAAACAAGGTAACAGCTAGAAGTAATCTTAGTTCAGCAGTTCTTGGTAAGGAAGGATTGTTTAACACTATGCTTACAGGACAGGGTATTGCAGTTCTTGAAAGTCCGGTTCCTCAGGCGGAACTTATACAGTTCAACCTTCAGAATGATGTAGTTAAAATAGATGGTAATATGGCTATCGCATGGTCAGGAAGCCTTGAGTTTACAGTAGAGAAGTCAGGTAAGAGCCTGATTGGTTCTGCAGTATCAGGTGAAGGTCTCGTAAACGTATATCGTGGTACTGGTACAATTCTTATGGCACCTACTGCGTAATTAGGAGGTAGCTTATATGGTATATCAGAATTTGTTAGATAATTCAAACATATCCGTTAAGTCTCAATTGGGTGGTATGCAGGTTATTGAATATGTAAAGGATATAAGTGTTACTCCAGCTTCATCAAAGACAGAGTATTACTGTGCTAAGATGAATGTAAATAAACGACAGGTTATGCTTACCCTTAACGGAAATGGTTATACAGTTCAGTCAGGTGCTATGCAGTGGATGAGTAGTAACATTCAGATGTCATCAGGAGTAAAGGGTGTCGGTGGTTTCCTTGGCGGTATGGTAAAGGGTGCTGTGACAGGAGAGTCGGCAGTTAAACCAATATATTCAGGTTATGGTACTATGATGCTTGAGCCTACATATAGACATATTATCTTAAGTGATTTGTCAACATGGGGAGGAAGCGTCGTTTTGGATGATGGTCTATTCCTTGCCTGTGACAACACAGTTCAGCAGAAGGTAACAGCTAGAAGTAACCTTAGCTCTGCAGTTCTTGGTAGAGAGGGCTTATTCAATTTAAGTCTTAATGGTGCAGGTGTATTTGCTCTTGAGAGTATTGTTCCTATGGAGGAGCTTATTGAGATTAATCTTCAAAATGATGTTATGAAGATTGATGGTAACATGGCAGTTGCATGGTCAGGAAGCCTTGAGTTTACAGTAGAGAAGTCAGGTAAGAGCTTACTCGGTTCTGCAGTATCAGGCGAAGGACTTGTGAATGTATACCGTGGTACTGGTAAGATTTGGATGGCTCCTGTTATTGGAAAATATGCTGGCTCTGCAGGAGAGACTAATTCTAGTCAAAACGCATCCTCAGGAGATACAGGCTCTGTAGCTGCTAGAAATGATGCGGCAAGCAAGATTGAGACAGTATCTAAGGTATTAGATTTCTTTAACTAATTTTTTATAATGCTTAAATAATATTTTACTAAATATCCCGTCGATGTAATTATTACATAATTACGTTGACGGGATATTTTTATATTCATTAGGTAATCTTTTAAGTTTTACAATACTATTGTAAATACCTCTTGACACACAATACTATGCATTGTATAGTATAATAAATACTATGTATAGCGTGGTATTATACAAGAAGGATAATTATAAATGTCTATAAGATAATGTATAACATTATGACTTAGTATCTTGGAAAGGAGAGATGGAATGGACGTTCAGCTTAGAAAAGGACTTTTGGAATATTGTGTTCTTACGGCATTATCATTTAAGGATTCCTATGGGTATCAGATAATAAAGGATGTATCAGAATATATTGATATATCTGAGTCTACTTTATATCCTATACTTAGAAGATTAGAATCAGATGATAAGGTGTCATCTTATAACACAGAGTTTAATAATCGAATCAGAAAATATTATTCCATAACTCCGAAGGGAAGAGAGGCTTTGGCTGGATTTTTGGAGGATAAGGATAAACTTATTAAGGTGTTGGAGTTTGTGGCAGGAGGGGACATATATGGATAAGAGAATTTTTTTAAAAAAATTGGATAAAGGGTTAAAGAAATTACTTCCAGAGGAACGTGCCAGATATATTAGTTACTATGATGAGATTATAATGGATTTAGTTGAAGGTGGATTGTCTGAGCAAGAAGCAGTAGCTAAGCAGGGGGATATATCTCATATTGTATTAGATGTTATGTCCCAGATTGAACCAGAAAATATGGAAAAGAAAAATCCTTTAGAGATTTTGCTTTTTGTTTTAGGATGCTTGATTGCTGCTATATGTGTTGTCGTACTTATTGCACTTCCAGATGTTATAACATTTTCTATGATGAATGAAGGTGGAGCTGTATCAGTGTTTATAGCAGGCAAGGTGTTTGAACCAGTTTGGCTATATATTTTAACTGTTACGGTTTTATTAGTCGGAATAATAGTATTTGTTGTTAGAAAAAGAAAAGGCTTTATGATAGCTTTAGTAGTTGCATTTATTATATGTGTTATAACCTTTGTGGCTGTCAGACTTATAGATGATAGTAAGTCTTCCGAAGCAAATACCACAGAAGTTATGGAGGTTTATGCTTCAAAAGAGGTGGAGGAACGAACTATACTTATTATTGAACTAATTAGCTGTAATGATTTTTCTACAATAAGGGAGGAATATTCATTGCCAGAACTAAGAGAAGTTCTGAAGGATGATTATATGCTTCAGTCCAAGGCTATGGTTAATGAAGATTGGGGGGAACTTGTTAGTATCGGAACAGTATATTCTGTGGAAGTTACTCAAAATAATACTAACTATATTGTGGTTCAGGTGATTGCTACATATGATAATGTATCTGTTGCATACACTATAACATTTGATGAGAATTTAATGCTTGCGGGAATTTATATGATGTGATTGGTGAGTAGGGGGATGTATGGAGCGAATAATTGCATTTATAATATGGATGATTGTATCCATAGGCTTTGTAGCTTTAGGAATTTATATAATGAAAAGCAAAAAAGCAAAACCTTTTGGCTTTTGGGCCAATGCCGAAGCTCCAGAGGTTACAGATGTTAAAGCCTATAATAAGGCATTAGGAAAGCTTTGGATAATATTTGGCGTGGGTTTTGGAATTGATGGATTACCTCTTTTGGCAGGACAGAATGAAGCACTTGTTATATTAAGTGTAATAGGAGCGATGTTTTTAACTATAGGAATTATGGTGTATTATACATTGGCTATAGAAGCTAAATATAAGAAAAAATAGGAGGGGTACATATGAACAAAAAAATAATATATAGAATTATAAATATTTTATGTCTTATGATACTGATAGGAACTGTTATATGGCTTGTAATCGTTTGGGACAGTTTGCCAGATGAAGTGGCTATGCATTTTAATGCAGCTGGTGAGGTAGACCGTACCAGCAGAAAAACGGATATAATAATATTACCTATTATGAGCTGGCTTATGTACGGAATCATGGTTCTTGTGGAGCATATACCGGGAGCATGGAATACAGGGGTTAAGGTTACACCAGAGAACTCAGCCAGAGTTTATGGTATAATAAAAAGAATGATAGTTATATTAAAGCTATTGCTGGTAATAATATTTACAATGATGACAATATTTAGCGCAATTGGTAAAAATATGCCGGTATGGTTTGTACCAATAGAGCTGGTATTAATATTTGGAAATATAATTTGGCACATTATTAGCCTATATAAAAATCAGTAAAAAGAACAATATAAATATTTGGTATATATACTATAATCAAATAATCTTATTGAAAACTGAATAACACTGTGCTACAATAACACAGTTTGAAAAAGAAAAATGCAATCCTTTTTCATAAGGGTTGCATTTGGTTTGCAACGAAGAATCGAGGTTTTATTATGAAAATAGCAAGAGAAGACGTAAGAAATGTAGCAATTATTGCCCATGTTGATCATGGTAAGACAACCCTTGTAGACGAGCTATTAAAGCAGAGTGGCGTATTTCGTGAGCATCAGGAAGTCGCTGAAAGAGTAATGGACTCAAATGATATTGAGCGAGAGAGAGGTATAACAATACTTTCCAAGAACACAGCTGTTACCTATGGAACAACCAAGATTAATATTATTGACACTCCGGGACATGCTGACTTTGGTGGTGAGGTTGAGCGAGTACTCAAGATGGTAAATGGTGTTATCTTAGTTGTAGATGCTTTTGAGGGAGCTATGCCTCAGACTAAGTTTGTTCTTAAGAAGGCATTGGAGCTTGATCTTGACGTTATTGTTTGTATAAATAAAATAGATAGACCAGAGGCCAGACCTTCAGGTT
>SVED01000019.1 GCA_015057515.1 Lachnospiraceae bacterium | reverse complement strand
GTCTGCTCTCTTTGCTCCAAGTCTCTTAGCCTCAGAATCTCTACCATTCTTAGTAGAACCAACACCCTTCTTATGAGCAAAAAGCTGTAAATTCATTCTTAACATAGTTACACCTCCTTGAAGTATACTTGTAAATACTTACCATCGTACTCCTTGTAAAGCTCTGTAAGCCCTAACGAAAGAGCACTAACTAACAATTGACTTTTATCATCCGATTGAGATTTAAATTTAAATTTTATGGAACCAGTATCTGATATATCAGTTTCAAACTTAGCGTCTGTCAGCTTATCAATTGAATTGATAGTATTAATAGCCAGTGCAGAAACAGCAGAACAAACTATGTCCTTTCCACGTCTTGCAAAGCCTGCATGACCACTAATCTGAAAACCTACGTATAAATTATCCGAATTCCTATAAAAAATCGCCTTAATCATAATTATTATGCATTAATTGCTTCAATCTTAACCTGAGTATAAAGCTGTCTGTGACCCTGCTTCTTGTGATAGCCAGTCTTTCTCTTGTACTTGTAAACAACTACCTTCTTGTGCTTACCTTCGCCAAGAACAGTTGCCTTTACTGAAGACTTCTTGCATGCATCACCACAAAGCATCTCTTTGTCAGTGTTAACTGCAACTACATCGAATGCTACCTCTGCGCCAGTCTCTGCATTAAGCTTTTCTACCTTAATGATATCTCCTTCAGCTACCTTGTACTGCTTTCCGCCTGTTGCTATAATTGCGTACATATGGTTACCTCCTATTATCATTACTCGCCAGTTACGGTGCTACCAAAGGGCAGACTTTGACCTCACTGTGCGGCATACTCGAATATATTAACACTTGTTTTTCATTGTGTCAAGGGGATAATTGGTGTTTTTTTAGTAATTTTAATGGTGATACTGTAACAAATATATATTATATAAAATCATCTGTTACTTATAATATCAATTATTTCCTCTGCCATATTTGTACCAGTATTGTTTCCTTTTATCATTATTATAATATTTCATACAAGGGTCTCTTCATCCTCTTCCTTGTCATCTCAACAAGTCCAAGTCTTGTCATATCTACCACTATAGTGGATACACTGTCCTTATAAACAGCCTCTTTTAAAGTATTCATGAGTATTTCATTATTATGGCTATTCTTCATACTTATAAAATCCACTATTATAATACCACTTAAATTTCTAAGACGAAGCTGTATTGCTATCTCTCTTGCAGCCTCCTCATTTATGGCAAGTACCTTATCTTCCTTTACATTTCCCTTTATGGCCTTACCAGAATTTACATCAATAACAGTCATAGCTTCCGTTGGTTCTATGATAAGGTAGGCGCCAGACTTTAGATAAACCTTTTTGTTAAGTGCCTTTTCAATAATTGTATCTAAACCATAAAATGATCTAAGTGATATCATAGGGTCATTATATAGCTTAGGTTCACTAATGTTATATTCCCTACATTTTTCTATAACTTCTTCTATATCAGATATTATTTCCACAAATTCCTCACTAGAACAGCGTTTTGTAGAATTTAAATCCATATCAGATGTACAAATATTAGAATTACTTTTTGAAAATACTTGTATATCTATCAAATACTCTGGCATTTTCTCGTACATACAGGAATAGCCTGTAGCATACTTGGATTTGTATATAACCTCATCAAGTTTACATAATAAATTTATGGTTTCATTATATAAGATTTCATCAGAAACACCACTTGCCTTTGTCCTTATAATACCTCCAAAGACAGTCTCTTTAGATTTCTGGTTAGCTTTAAAATCAGCTATTGCTTTTCCAACTATACCTTTTAGCCTATCTCGTTCAGAGGAATCACCTATCTTAGCAGAAACACCAACCACATCATCCTGATGAACCAAAACATACTCTCCTGCCATAGAAATCTTAGTTGTAACAGAAGGTTGTTTGGTCTTTATTGGCTCTTTGTTTATCTGAACTGTAAGCAAATCTCCTATTTTTAGGCCTTTACCAGTATATTCTTCCAAGGGATAATAACAACTTAACCCTTTTTTTATATCTACAAAAGCAGCATTTATGTTTTTTACTATGTTAGACACTCGTCCTACGAAGATATTTCCCAGAATTGAGTCCTCCTCATAACATCTAATCTCCGAAGGCTTTCCATCTTCAAGTAAAAATCCCATCATTAAGTTGTTGATTTTTGTAAGAATATACTTTTTCATAATTTAAAACCTTTTTCCTGCGGCAGAAAGTGGCTTAAGTGCGTCTTTCTCACCCATATATGTCTCTAATCTGTGAACCATATAATCATATCTGTTATAAGTAACTCCTGCTTTCTCACAGAGAGCGGAAACAACAAGCTCTGGCTTAAGATTATAAGCACTACCCGATGCAAGGAGCATATATATGCCTTCATCTTTAATCTTAAGGTCGTATATAGCTGGCTTAATATCAGCCATTTCTTCCTTAGTCTTAGTCTTTCTCATAATCATAACACTATCCTGAGCCATAAACTCATCTATAATAGCTTGTAATGCAGAAATATTGTCAGCCACACACTCTTCGTTCTTATATATATAGTAATCTGATGCTGAAACTATAGACATAGATGGCTTAGCTCCCTCATCTAGAATAACTATATCAAGGACGGTAACTCCCTCTGGAAGAGTGTCATTTAATCTTTTCATCATATCTTCTGTAGATGTAACGCTGTCAAACTCACCATCAAAATACTCTCCATCAGATGTCATTCCAAGAGGCATTGGTGCCGCAAAAGATATAATCTGATGAGGTGAAAATCCTTTCGAATACGAAACTTCAAGCTTAGCTCTCCTTATGGCTTTCTGGAATAATCTCATAACATCAAGATGACCTATAAATCTAAGTACTCCGGTCTTGGTGTATTTAATTCTTAGCTTCAAAACAAACACCTCCTCCGTAAGTAGCTGCTCCACAGCCGGAACAATTCATACGACAGTTTGGAGTAACAACACCTTCCTTAGCCCTTTTCCACTCATTTTCAAGGAACTTACGGCTAACACCAGCGTCAAGATGCTCCCAAGGAAAAATCTCGTCTATGTCACGCTCTCTAGCTGTGTAAAATTCTACATCAACGCCATTCTCTGCAAAAGTTTCCTGATACTTACTCATATCAAAATACTCTGTCCAAGCATCAAATATAGCACCTTTTTTATATACATCATAAATGGTCTTAGAAAGTCTTCTGTCACCTCTTGCAAAAACACCCTCAAGAAGGGAAATTCCCTCATCATGGTAAGAGAACTTAAGACTTTTTTTATTCTTTTGTTTTCCGAAGGAATCCTTTACAAAATAAGCTCTCCTTGTAAACTCTTCAGGTGATATCATAGGTGCCCACTGGAATGGCGTAAATGGCTTAGGAATAAAGTAAGATGCTGACGCATTTATCATAACTCTGCCATTTCTCTTTTCCTTTGGCACTGCATCAAAATACTCTTCAGATATCTTTTCTGCAAGGTCTGATATACCCTGCAAATCCTCATCAGTCTCTGTAGGAAGTCCCATCATAAAATACAATTTAACCTTGTCCCATCCTCCAACGAACGCCTGACGACTACCATTTAATATATCTTCCTCAGTTATTCCCTTATTGATAACATCTCGAAGTCTCTGAGTACCAGCCTCAGCAGCAAAGGTAAGGGAACTCTTACGGATATCCTGAACCTTACTCATCACATCCAGAGAAAATGCATCGATTCTAAGAGATGGCAAGGAAACATTTACATGGTCAGTATCCTTAAGCTCTATAAGATAATTGAGAAGCTCATCTAACTGCTCATAGTCACTAGAGCTAAGTGAGCTAAGTGATATTTCTTCATATCCAGTGTTGTCAAGCATTATTCTGGCATATTTCTTAAGCATCTCAACGTCCTTTTGACGTGTAGGTCTATATATCATGCCTGCCTGACAGAATCTACAGCCTCTGATACAACCACGCATAATCTCAAGACATACTCTATCCTGAGTTGCCTTTAGATATGGAACTACAGGAGCCATAGGATAAGATACCTTATCAAAATCCGTTACCACCTGTCTTTTTATCTTTGCTGGAACATCCTCATATATAGGCTTGATACTAGCCACTGTTCCACCTTCGTTATAGGCTACATCATAAAGAGATGGTACATATATTCCTGGCACATTAGAAGCCTTTCTAAGGAATTCTTCCTTTGTCATATCACTGTTTTTATATATTTTATAAAGGTCAAGAAGCTCATCATATGATGTCTCACCCTCACCAAGATAAAACATATCAAAGAAATCTGCCATAGGCTCTGGATTTACAGTACAAGGACCGCCACCTATAACTATTGGCATACCCTTTGTTCTATTCTTTGCATAAAGTGGCATGCCTGATAAATCAATAACCTGAAGAATGTTGGTATAGCACATCTCATACTGTATGGTTATACCAAGGAAATCCATATCCATAACTGGACTTTGGGTTTCAAGAGTAAAAAGCTTAATTTCTTCCTCTCTCATTATCTTATCAAGGTCAGGCCAAGGACTATAAACTCTCTCGCAATATGTATCCTCTCTGCGGTTAAACATATCATAAAGTATCTGAATTCCAAGGTAAGACATACCTATCTCATAGACATCAGGAAAGCACATAGCAAATCTAATGTCTATCTTAGATAAGTCCTTCTTTACCATATTTACTTCGTTTCCTATATATCTTGCCGGTTTTTCAATATTCATTAATATCTTTTCCGAAAGTGCAAGTCTACTCATATCAAGGTCTCCCTTTCTATATTTTCGAAATTAACTGGTATAATAATATAAGTATATTTTCTAAAACCGTTTGCGAATGTCGGTACTTAGCGATGAACCCTTAGAGATTGCTAGAAATTCAATATTAAGTATATGTATTTACAAACCCGCTCTCGCTCAGTTGCTCAAGTAGCGGTACTAAGCTCGAAAGTACCTCGCTAAGTACCGACATTCGCAAACGGTTTGTAAATACATATACTTAATAATTTGAATTTCACTGCAATCTCTTTAGGGTTCAGAGGTTAGTACCGTTACTTGAGCAACCGAGTGAGAACGTGTTTTAGAAACATATACTTGTATTATATATCAGTTAATTTCAATAATAATCTCTAGTTCTTGAAGCTATGAATTGGGGCTGGTATACGTCCACCACGATTGATAAAGGCATCACATGAGAATTTGTTTACTGGCATTATTGGTGCATAACCAAGAAGTCCACCAAATTCTACAGTCTCGCCAACACCTTTACCGATAACAGGAATTATTCTAACTGCAGTAGTTTTTTGGTTAACCATACCAAGAGCCATCTCATCGGCAATTATGCCTGAAATTGTTGTTGCTTTTGTATCTCCAGGAATGGCAATCATGTCAAGACCAACTGAACATACACAAGTCATTGCCTCAAGCTTCTCAAGAGTAAGGGCTCCTGCAGTTACTGCATCTATCATTCTCTGATCCTCTGATACAGGTATAAATGCACCTGAAAGACCACCAACATATGATGAAGCCATAACTCCACCCTTCTTTACCTGGTCATTTAACATAGCAAGGGCTGCTGTTGTACCTGGTGCACCTGCGTATTCAAGACCAATCTCCTCTAAAATCTCTCCTACACTGTCACCAACCGCTGGTGTTGGTGCAAGTGAAAGGTCAATAATTCCAAATGGCACTCCAAGTCTTTCTGATGCTTCCTTTGCAACAAGCTGACCAACTCTTGTAATCTTAAATGCTGTCTTTTTAATAGTCTCACAGAGAACCTCAAAATTTTCTCCTCTAACAGCCTCTATAGCAGCCTTTACAACACCAGGTCCACTGACACCTACATTTATAATTCTATCAGCCTCTGTTACTCCGTGGAATGCACCTGCCATAAATGGATTGTCATCTGGAGCATTACAAAATACCACAAACTTGGCACAACCGATAGAATCCTTTTCCTTTGTAAGCTCTGCTGTCTCAACAATTATCTCTCCAATAAGCTTTACAGCGTCCATATTGATACCAGTCTTAGTTGAACCAGTATTGATAGAACTACAAACTCTTCCTGTCTCAGCCAAAGCCTTTGGAATTGAACGAATAAGAAGCTCATCTGCGAGAGTCATACCCTTGCAAACAAGTGCAGAATAACCACCTATAAAATTAACTCCACAAGTTGTTGCAGCCGCATCAAGAGTCTTAGCTATCTCTACAAAATCATCTGATGTTTTACATACTGAACCGCCAACAAGTGCAATAGGTGTAACTGATATTCTCTTATTAACGATAGGAATACCATACTTTCTAGATATCTCTTCACCTGTAGATACAAGATTCTTAGCAGAGCTAGTAATCTTCTCATATATCTTGTCACAGGTCTCTTGTAAAGTGCCACCTACGCAGTCTAAAAGACTAATACCCATAGTTATGGTTCTTACATCAAGATTCATCTTTTGTATCATTTCATTAGTTTCTATAACTTCATTAATACTTATCATAATGTCGCGCCTTTCTATGTAAACTAAATATTAAAGTCTGTGCATCATATCAAAGATTTCCTGCTGCTGAGCCTTAATCTGCACTCCAATTTCTTTTCCGAGGTCAGTAAGCTCGTCAGCTATCATGTTGTGATCCTTTGAAGCATTTCCAGCATCTACAACCATCATCATATTAAAATATCCATCAACAATTGTCTGGGCAATATCCAAAATATTGATATTGTTCTGTGAAAGATATACACATACCTTTGCAATAATACCAACTCTGTCCTTACCTAAAACTGTAATAATTGTCTTTTTCATTGTAAAAATCCTCCTAATGTTTCATATGTTTATATTAATTTCATTATAAACTAAATATAAATTAGTTCACTGCAACCTGTTTGACCCACAACCTGTAGATTAAAATCTCTAACATCCTTTGTATATGGATTATCAATTAGCTCTGATTTTACAGTTTCGTAGGCAAGCTCAGGAAGGTTATTTTCCGCACTAAGATGTCCCAGCAAAACAGCCTTTATATGAGAATTCAGTACGCTCATCAAAAGTTTACCACTGCTTTCATTGGACAAATGTCCACGTTTTCCTAATATACGTTGCTTGGTTGAATAAGGATATGGCCCCACCTGCAACATTCTTATATCATGATTGGCCTCCAATAGCAAGGCATCCGAATCCTTAAGACCTTCTATCAAATAATCATCATAGCATCCAAGGTCCGTTGCGATAGAAATCTTTTTATTATTCTGAAAAAAAGAATAACAAACAGGATCAACGCCATCATGACATACACTATGAGCTTCAACCTTAATATCACCTATTGTAAAAGAACTATCGGGTTCAATACATCTAAAGAGTTCTTTATCAAAATCACCCAATTCATGCTTTTTTTTGAGAATATCACAGGTTTCACTTGTTGCATATATGGGAATATTGTAGCTTCTTGATACAATCCCAAGACTACTAATATGATCCGAATGCTCGTGGGTTATTAATATACCATCAATATTTTTAAAATCCACACCTGCTTTGTCAAGACCATCTTTTATTCTTTTTTTACTAATGCCAACATCCACAAGCAAAGATGTTTTATCAGAGCCTATATATATGGA
Source organism: Lachnospiraceae bacterium (assembly GCA_015057515.1). Lineage (GTDB taxonomy): Bacteria > Bacillota > Clostridia > Lachnospirales > Lachnospiraceae > Coprococcus_C. Next base: position 24,496 of record SVED01000019.1, on the reverse strand, counting down.
ATTTCCTTTGCTTCCACTGGCAATACTCATTAGTTTCATAGTATCTTCCAATCTTTTCTTATTCGTCTATATAACCAATTACGTTTGGGCGTAATATTTTTTTCACACTGTAATTTAAATAATCGGGAGGAATCCTATCCTTTGCTTTTTTTATTTTATCGAAAAACTCTTCATCTATAAATTTATCTATAAATCCTATTAAATCAGGGGTTTCATAAGATTTAAGTCTTATTCTTCCATCTTCAAAATATATTTTAAATATCCTATCTCCAACTTCTTCCAAATACGCAATATGAATTTTCAAAAGAAGTCTATCCTCTTCATCATACAACAAAGAACCAGATACCGCCACAGGCATTTGTTTTCCATTTATGGTAAGTAATTGATAAATATACGGTTTTTTTCTTGTATAACCAATATTAAGGTTATAGCCACCATCTCTGTCCTTGCATCTTAGCACAAAATTATCTTTAACAATATCCAGCTTTAAAGACCTTATTTTAGACATATAGTTTGAATACATAAGTTGACTTGAAAGTGGCAATATATTGGATGCATAATCTGTAAATCTGTATTCATTTCCTAAGTAAGATGCTAAAGCTGATTTAATACTCTTTAGATTGTTCTTTCCCTTTAAATATACTTTTTTTGATTTATTTAAATACCATCCATCCCATAATATATTTGAAAATAGGAAATTACTATCTTTTGATGCAAAATCACATAGGGCTTTTACTGTTTTTCCATCAGGAAACATTTCTTTTGCTGAAGCCATAATGGCTATTACAAGTTCTCTATCTGGATTTATATATATATTTTGACCAAAAAGACCATTTGCAAGAAAAGAACCATCCTTTAAAAGCCAAATGCCATATCCATAGCCATCAACTAATTTTTTATTTGTAAGCCTTGTATGACAGGAACGCATATCTTTTATAAATTCTGAACTAACTAGTCGATTTCTTCCTTTTTTTGTGTTCCATACACCATCATCTAATATTAGTTTTCCAAATTTTAGCATATCCGCCAAAGAAAGTTTGATTCCCCAGCCGCCTCTCTCAATACCTTGTGGACATTTATCCCAAGTTATATCATGTATATCCATTGGCTCAAAGATTGCTTCCTTCATAAAATCCATAAAGCTCTTTTTAGCAACCTTTGAAATTAATGCAACCAACATATATGTGTTTAGACTATTATAATAAAAATCCTCTCCGGGGAAAAACTTAGGATGACTACTCATATAATCTTTACACCAATCAAAAGAAAATATAGCATCTGTCTCGCAAAAACCAACTCCCGCCGTCATAGTAAGCAAATGTTTTACTGTAACAGACTTTAGCTGTTTTCCCTGAAATATTTTATTGTGCTCTGTGAATATATCAGAGATTTTTGTATCAAGGGTTAATAATCCTCTATCAATAGCTGCACCAACACCTAAAGCAGTAACAGTTTTTGCAAGGGAATACGAAACGTAACGAAATTTACCTGTAAATGGATAATTATAATGTTCCACAACTACATGGCCTTGATATAATACACCTATTGCTTTCATGGCAATATCCCTGTCATCTGTTAAATGTTTTATCAGCTTTCTGATTGAAGACTTATTGGGAAACTCCTTCTTTAAAAATGTGTCTTCTAATCTATCACCTGGTAAGTAAGTGGATATATCATTTCCAAAATATAATGGAATTTCATCTTTTTTATCTTCAATATACTTGTATAAAGCAGTTACTAATTTAATTTTCTTTGAAATTCCATTCATTTTTTATATCCTCGCAAATGACATATTTTCAATAAGGTTTTCCTTAAACCTATCATCATTTGCAAGGTTAATTACAGATATACTGTAAGTATCAATATCTAATGTTTCTTTTAAATCATCTAACAAACTAACTGCTCCCTGTAAAGATGTATTGCCTAAAATTTCCATCTTTCCACTAAAAGCCTGCGGTAGCAAGCCAATATTCATAGCACTTTCCTGATTTAGATAAAATCCAAATCCACCTGCAATATATACTTTTTCAATATCCGAAAAAGTAAGACATTGCATATCAAGTAGTGACATAACACCTGTACAAATTGCTGATTTTGCCACAAGTATTTGTTCTATAATGTTTGAATCAATATGGACATCCATTATATCTATACCGGAAGCAATATAATCATCATCCAATATACCTTTTCTATCTATCTTACCTGAATTAATGCCCATTGACAGGGCATCTATCACTGTAGCTCCATAAATATGCTGTTTTCTAGTACATCCCTCAAATGCAGGACCACATGCAGTAGATGTGGCTATGTATATACCTCTGTTACATAGAACAATTTCTCCATTTGTTCCCATATCAATAAAAAGGGATATGGTATCATCACCAAAGGAATGAGTCTTTTTAAGGAAATACATACCCGAAAGTATATCTCCTCCAACAAAAGCGGATACACATCCTGTAAGCAAAACTTTGACGTTATCACAAAACATACCATCAAACATTATACCTGCATCAACATACACACTTTTACCTAAAACTGAACTAAAAGGTGCGTATCCCATAGATGTAATGTCGTAAGAAAGTAGAATGCTAATCATTGTGGTATTTCCACTTATAATTATAATGTCCACATTAGAAGGATTATATCCATTCTCCTCTAAAAGTAACAAAAAATACTGTTTTAAATCTTCAATCACCATATTTTTCATAACTTTCAAAAAAGAGGCATCTCTTGTAACTGTATATATTCGATTTAAAACATCACTACCATATAATGATTGTCTGTTAGGAAATGTTTTATTGCCCAAAACAAGGCCATTTACGTCCACAAGGCATAATTCTATATTGGTAGTTCCTATATCAACAGCAAATCTAATTTTTTTCATTAAAATATAGCCTTTGGTTTCTTTTCTATCGGTCTGTATCCCTTATCACTTAAAACCTCTAAGATCTGTTCTTTATGTTCAGGTCCAAAAGCTTCAATTGTTATAACAAGCTCCACAGCCGAATTTCGGTTAATAGTTACAAACTGATTGTGCTCAAGCTTAATAATATTTCCATTTTCCTCTGCTATAACTCCCGCAACATTCTGGAGTTCTCCTGGCTTGTCAGGAAGAAGAATAGATACTGTAAATATTCTGCTTCGCGCAATAAGACCGTGCTGCACAACAGATGAAAATGTGATAACATCCATATTACCACCACTTAATATACTTACAACTTTCTCTCCCTTTGGTTCCAAATGCTTTAAAGCAGCAACTGTTAAAAGACCACTATTTTCAACCAACATTTTATGATTTTCAAGCATGTCTAAAAATGCAACAATAAGTTCACTATCATCAACAGTGATAATGTCATCAAGATTCTCCATAAGGTAAGGGAATATCTTAGTTCCTGGTGTTTTAACGGCTGTACCATCTGCAATTGTATCTATAGCAGTAAGGGTTGTAACCTGATTATTTGCAAAGGATTCCTTCAAACAAGCTGCACCTGAAGGTTCAACACCAATAACCTTAATATGTGGATTGAGCATCTTTGCAAGAGTTGAAACACCTGTTGCAAGTCCACCTCCACCAACCGGAACCAAAATAGTATCAACAAATGGCAAATCCTTTATAATTTCCATAGCAACTGTACTTTGACCGGTAGCTACATCCAAATCATCAAAAGGATGTATAAATGTATACCCATGTTCCTCAGCAAGCTTAAGGGCATGATTACAAGCCTCATCATACACATCGCCATAAAGCACAACCTCAGCACCATAAGCCTTTGTGCGATTTACCTTTATAAGTGGTGTTGAAGTAGGCATAACAATAACAGCTTTAACACCATAAGCTCTTGCAGCGTAAGCAACACCCTGAGCATGATTACCTGCTGAAGCAGTTATAAGTCCCTTTTGCCTATCCTCCTCAGACAAGGTACTAATTTTATAATAGGCACCTCTTATCTTGTATGCGCCTGTAAGCTGCATATTTTCCGGCTTTAAGTATACCTTATTGCCACATGTATTTGAGAAAAATTCACTTTCAATAAGTGTTGTTGGATGCACAACTTTCTGTACAACTTCATATGCCTGTTCAAATTTTTCTATAGTTAACATAATATATCTCCTTGTTGAATTGTAAAGATTAAAGCATAATTCTAGATATCAAATAAATCATCATCCGGCTCAATTTTTTCAATATCCTTATCAATAATCATTTCAATATCTGATTTTACATCAAAATCAGCGAAAAGTGCTGTTACATAATTACTAGGATTAAATCTTTGTAAATCTTCGATTTTTTCACCAATACCAATGTATTTTACAGGTACGTTTAACTCTGACTGAATTGCTATGGCGATACCACCCTTAGCTGTTCCATCTAGTTTTGTAATAATAATACCATTAATCTCTGTAACTGAACTGAACTGTCTCGCCTGCTCTAATGCATTTTGACCAGTTGTTCCATCAAGAACAATAAGTGACTCAACATTGGCCTCTGGATACTCTCTTGATATAATTCTTCTCATCTTAGCAAGCTCATCCATAAGATTCTTCTTGTTATGTAATCTTCCAGCTGTATCAATAAGAAGTATATCTGTATTTCTCGCCTTAGCAGCAGCTACAGCATCATAGACTACTGCTGATGGGTCTGCACCTTCATTTTGAGCTATTATCTCAACTCCTGCTCTGTTTGACCATGTTTTAAGCTGGTCTATGGCAGCAGCTCTAAAGGTGTCTGCAGCAGCCATAAGAACCTTTTTGCCCTGAGATTTATATTGAGCAGCCAGCTTACCAATAGATGTAGTTTTTCCAACTCCATTTACTCCAATAACCAATATTACAGTCTTTTTATCCTCAAAATCATAAGCCGACTCATCCACTGACATCTGATCTCTGATAATGTTTACAACAATATCTCTACAGGCATCTGCTTCTTTTATTTTTTGTTCCTTCACAATAGCTTTAAGGTCATCAATTATCTTCTCTGTTGTCTCATAACCCATGTCAGACATAACAAGGGTTTCTTCCAAACTATCATAAAAATCCTCATCAATTTCTGTAGCCTTAAACAGATTGAAAAAACTTTCTGCTATATTATTTCTAGTTTTTGAAAGACCTTCCTTTAAACGCTTAAAAAAACCTTTCTTCTCCTTTACCTCTTCTGACATACATGCCCCTCCTTTAATCGTCAAGCTCACCTTCGATCATGTTAACTGATACCAGTGTTGATACACCCTTTTCTTGCATTGTTATACCATAGAGAATATCTGCGGCCTCCATAGTACCCTTTCTATGGGTAATAACAATAAACTGAGTATCCTTTGTAAGCTTACTTAAATATTTTGCAAAACGTTTTACATTTGAATCGTCAAGAGCTGCCTCAATCTCATCCAAAAGACAAAATGGTGATGGTTTAAGGCTCTGAATAGCAAATAATAATGCAATAGCGGTCAAACTCTTCTCACCACCAGAAAGCTGCATCATGTTTTGAAGTTTCTTTCCAGGAGGCTGAGCATTTATTTTAATACCTGTTTCCAGAATATCCTCATCATCAACCAGCTCAAGATCAGCCTTTCCTCCACCAAAAAGTTCCTTAAATACCTGGGAAAACATAACTCGAATTTCCTTAAACTTCTCGGCAAACTGTTCTCTCATCTGTCTGTCTAACTCACTTATTATTCCTAATAGATTAGCCTCTGCCTTAGTAATATCATCATGCTGACCTTTTAAAAACTCATATCGCTCAGAAACATTTTTATAATCTTCAATGGCATTAACATTAACATCTCCGAGTTGCTTTATCTTGCCCTTAACAGCACTGATTTCTCTTTTTAACGTAGAAATATCAGTAAATGACTCATCTTTAAAATCTATGGCAGAATTATATGTAAGCTCATATTCCTCCCACATATAATTTGTCAAATGTTCACTCTGTTCAGATAATTTTTCTATGGACGCATTAATCTTAAAGGCTGATTTATCCAAACCATTTATCTGATCTGAAAGAGCCTCTCTCTTGTTAAAGAAATCCTTATGACTTTCATTTAAAGCAACCTTCTCCTGATTGTACTCAACAAGTTTTTGCTCTTTAATTGAGATTATACGGTTATTTTCCTCCAAAATACCTCTCATGCTATCAATCTTTGCAGATAGTTCTAATGACTCATTATTTCCATTATTTAATTTTAGTTTCAATACATCAAGATTTTCCTTTGCTGCCTTTTCATCGCCTCGGATACGAGAAATGTTTTGCATAGCAAAATCATATTGCTGCTTAACTGAGTTAAAATCTACATTAAGCTTTGTTATCTCCTCTGCTGATTTATCTAAAGCATCCTTATCGATAACAATCTGCTTTTCTAACTCTTCAATCTTAGCTTCTAAGGCCTTTACAGCCTCTTCCTGCTTCTGATTGCTAGAGTATAATTCTTCCTTATTAATGTTTATATCTTTAATCTGATTGGACAGCTCATTGTTTTCTCTCGCAATGCCAGCAAATATTTTCTCAATTTCCTCCAGACGTTTAACAGCCTGTTCCATATTGAGAGAATATGTATTTTTCTTAATTACATATTGCTGTCTATCATTGTTAAGCTGATCTTTTTTTGTTTTTAAAACCTCTTTTTCTTCAGAAAGCTCTTTTGAGAGTTCTTCAAGCTTAACAAGCTGTTTTTTCAGTTCTTCAATTTGCTCATCAATTTCATCTAATTCTCTTTTTCTACCTAGCAAATTAGATGAATTTTTAAACGCACCACCAGTCAAAGAGCCACCTGGATTAATAAGTTCACCTTCAACAGTTACTATTCGAAGAGATTGCTTATACTTTTTAGATAACTTAATAGCGTTATCAACATTATCAACAACAACAATTCGACCAAGTAAATATGATATTATTTTGGAATATTTAGAGTCACTGTTTACAAGTTCTGAAGCAACGCCACAAACACCTTCTTCACCTATAACCTCTTTGTTAACAGTACCTCTGTCAACAATAGAACTAATAGGCAAAAATGTTGCTCTACCAAATTTATTAAGCTTTAAGTACTCAATTAAACTTTTTGCTGTGGCATCATCTTCGGTAACTATATTTTGTATATTTCCGCCAAGAGCAGTTTCTATAGCTGTTTCATAACGCTTATCAACATCAATAATGTCAGCAACAACACCAATAATGTTTGGATTTGATGACTTTTTCTCCATAACACGTTTAATACTGTTGCCATATCCATCATATCTCTCTGTGAGATTTCTCAATGCTTCTTTTTTTGACTTTAAGCTTATTATCTGATTGTTACAGGAAACTATATTATTTTCTGTTTCCTGTCTTTTTGTACTATTTTCTTCTTGTTTTGTAACGATTCCATTAATAGATGCATCAACATCACCAAGAAGCATATTTATCTTATCTAATTCTTGTGTAAGTGCCAGTTTTTCTGCTTTACTTTTTTCTTCCTCGCTTTTATTTTCAAGAAAACGCTGATTCAACTCAGTTTTTCTGAGATTGATATTCTCAAGCATGGTATCATAGCGACCAACCTTAGCCTTTAATGTACCACCTTCATTCAAAAACTCAATAATTTCACTCTTTGAATTCTCAATTTCTGCCTCTTCTTTAGCAATTTTCTCTTTAAGGTTTTCATTTTTAGACGTAGCTTCTTCTAATACTTCATCAGCATTGTCTAGTTTTTCATCTAATATACTTTTTTCATCAAATAATACTTTTAATTCTGATGCACACTTGTCTAAATCAGCCTTAACCTTTAAAATTTGTTCATTTAAGTTTTCTTCACTTTGCTTATATGACAAAATCTGTTGTGTTACAACATTGATTTCACCCTCATATTTCTGATTTGCAAGCTTTTTTTCATGTATTTCATTTTTTATATCATCTATTTTTTGATTATAGTTCTCTAACTCAGTCTCTATTCTCTCATATTCTTCCTTTGCAAGATCAAACTCGCCTCTGAGTCTTACTGCATCCTCTTCAACAATAGACAACTTACTCTCATAATCTGAAAGCTGTTCCTTGGTATTATCAACATCCAATAAAAAGGCATTAATATCTAACTTCTTAAGTTCCTCTTTAAAAATAAGATATCTTCTGGCAGTTTCAGATTGTTCCTTAAGTGGCCCAACCTGCTTTTCTAATTCAGATAAAATATCATTAACTCGTGACAGATTCTGTCGTTCCTGCTCTAAAGATTTCTCTGTAGCCGCCTTATTCTTCTTATACTTAACAATACCCGCAGCCTCATCGAAAAGTTCTCTACGTTCCTCCGGTTTACCACTTAAAATACGTTCAATCTGTCCCTGACCGATAATAGAATAACCCTCTTTACCGATACCTGTATCAAAAAACAGAGCATTTACATCCTTAAGACGACTAACAACTCCATTAATTAAATATTCACTCTCACCAGAGCGGTATACTCGTCTTGCAACAGTAACCTCATTAAAGTCAATAGGAAGCTTGTGATCACTATTATCTAAGGTTATTGCTACATACGCTGACCCCTGTGGTTTTCTAAGTTCTGTTCCGGAAAATATTACATCCTCCATCTTAGCTCCTCGAAGTTGCTTCGCACTTTGCTCACCGAGAACCCATCTTACAGCATCACCTACATTACTTTTTCCTGAACCGTTTGGTCCAACAATACCTGTAATACCATCATTAAATTTGAAATTAATTTTGTTAGCAAAGGATTTAAATCCATTCACCTCAATACTTTTTAAATACATTTTATTACCATCCAATCTATTACAATACAGATATACTCTGCTTTAAACCATACAAAGTATTATAAGCAGCCATCTGTTCAGCACTTTTTCTTGAGTGACCCACTCCAACGGCACCGATTTTGTCATCCATCATGACTTGAACTTTAAATTCCTTATTGTGGTCAGGTCCATTTTCTTCTAATAATATGTACGAAAGCTTCTTATCCTGCTTTTGAGCATACTCTTGGAGCATAGATTTTGAATCATAAAACAATTGCTTGTGTTCAATGTCAGTAAGCAGAAATGTCTCTACAAAACTTCTACCACATTCTATACCACCATCCATATATATAGCACCTAGCAGCGATTCAAACATATCACATAATATGGAATCTCTATTGGGACCACCCGTATGACGTTCACCCTTACTAAAATAACCATATATACCAAGTTTAAGCTCTCTGGCTATTTTGGACAATGTAAATTCACAAACAAGACTGGCTCTTAGCTTAGTAAGCTCCCCCTCTGTCTTGTCAGGATAATTCTTGAACAAAAATTCACTTGTAAGATATTCCAAAATAGCATCACCAAGAAATTCATATCTTTCATAGGATTCTAACCTAACACATGTTTTCTCATTTACATAGGATTTGTGTGTAAGTGCAATATCAAGATGCTTAATATCTTTAAAATGATATCCTATACTATTTTCAAGCTCATCATATTTGTTTGTCATATTATTCCCCACCCTCAAATGCTGTTACAATTTTTCCTGTAACATCATTAACAATAAATGATCTACACTGTGCTATAGCACTAGACATTTCTGTATTTTTGCTATTTCCATGTATTTTTACAACAAGTCCCTTAAGACCAAGAAGTGGTGCTCCACCCTTATCTGTTGCTTTATATTTTTTTAACGTTTTCTTTAGGGTTTTATTTATAAGTGCTGCTCCAATTTTAGTTTTAAAATTAGTCATAAGAGCAGACTTAATCTCAGCCATAAACATGCTTCCTACACCCTCATATAACTTAAGCATTGCATTTCCAACAAAAGCCTCACACACTAACACGTCTGCCACGCCATTTGGAATATCTCTACTTTCAACACTTCCAATAAAATTAATATCCTTGCATTCACGCAGTAAAGGAATAGTTTCTTTTACAAGAGCATTGCCTTTTTCATCTTCTGCTCCTATATTTATAATACCTACACGAGGATTTTTTACACCTTCTATGTTTTCCATATAAATGGAACCCATTCTTGCAAACTGAACAAGATTTTCTGCCTTAGCATCAACATTTGCTCCACAGTCTATCAATAAAGATGGTGTTGTAAGTGTTGGTATAAGTGGTGCAAGTGGTGTTCTCTTAACCCCCTTAGCTCTACCTACTATAAACTGACCACCAGCAAGTATTGCTCCCGAATTACCGGAAGATATACACGCCATAGCATTACCCTCTTTAACCTGATTCAAAGCAAGAACAAGAGATGAGTCTTTTTTCTTTCTGATAGCCTCAACCGGTGAATCATGACAAGTTATCTCTTCAGATGCATGTATTATTGTAATTCTACTTTCATCCATCTTGTACTCTGTCAAATATTTTCTTATTTCATCTTCTTTACCTGTTACAATAATATCCACATCATCATACTCAGCTAAAGCTTCACTAATGCCAAGCATCATATACTCACATCCATAATCCCCACCCAAGGTATCAACAGCTATCTTGATTTTTTCCATGTCATAATTCTCCTTCTATAAAACAAATCACCCATTGTACATAGTTATCACATAGTATCACAATATTATATATTTTTTTAATTAATTTTGCAAGCAAACATATTTTATTATATTGTAATATATAGCCCATAGGCAGACAAAAAAAAGATATCAACCAGTGTTGATATCTTTTTTATAAATCAGTATTCAAGACAAAATTAGTCAGCCTTAACGATTTCTTTCTTGTTATATGAACCACAAGCCTTGCAAACTCTGTGTGGCATCATAAGCTCGCCGCACTTACTGCACTTAACTAATCCTGGAACTGACATCTTCCAGTTAGCTCTACGCTTGTCTCTTCTTGCTTTTGAACTTTTATTCTTTGGACAAATTGACATTTGGTTACACCTCCTTAAAAATCACACTTTGAACATTATACAAATATTGCTATATCTTGTCAATAAAAAATGAATATTTTTTTAAAAAAACTATACTAATGCAACTGTTTCTCTTGCAATAGCAAGTTCTTCATTAGTTGGAATTACATATACAGGTACTTTAGATGACGATGTAGATATCTTAACTTCTTCACCTCTTAGTTTATTGGCTTCTAAATCAATCTCTACACCCATGTATTTGAATCTCTCACAGGTAAGCTGTCTAACCAACGGATCATTCTCACCAACACCTGCAGTAAATACTATTGCGTCAATGCCATTCATAGCTGCAATATATCCACCAATAAACTTAGCCGCCTGATAACAGAATACCTTCATTGCAATATCACATCGTTGATTCCCTTCTGCTATACCCTTATTTATATCTCTGAAATCACTAGATCTACCTGATATTCCCCATACACCTGAATCTTTGTTTAATATGTCCATAATTTCAGATATATTTTTTCCTTCCTTGTTGGATATAAATTCAATAATGGCCGGATCAATATTTCCACTTCTTGTACCCATTGTAATACCCTCAAGAGGTGTAAGTCCCATAGTTGTGTCTATTGATTTACCTCCGTCAACAGCACAAATACTTGCTCCACCACCAAGGTGACATACCACTATCTTTGTATCCTCTATAGATTTACCCAAAAGCTCTGCTGCTCTTTTTGATACAAAGCTATGACTTGTTCCATGAAATCCATATCTTCTTACCTTGTACTTCTCGTAGTACTCATAAGGCAAACCGTATATATATGCTTCTGGTGGCATTGTCTGATGAAAAGCTGTATCAAAAACTGCAACCTGAGGCAAATTAGGCATAAGCTCCTGACATGCTTTAATTCCGATAAGATTCGCTGGATTATGAAGAGGTGCTAAATCATTACATTCCTCTATGGTTGCTAAAACTTCTTCTGTAATAAGTGCTGAAGACGCAAACTTTTCTCCTCCGTGAACAACTCTGTGACCAATAGCATTTATCTCGTCAAGGCTTTTAATAGCACCAACCTCTGAATCCAGTAATTTTTCGAGTACTAATTTTACTGCTGCGCTATGATCTGGAATAGGGGTTTCTAATGATATCTTGTCCTTACCTATTGTCTGGTGGGTCATATTTCCCATATCTAATTTAATTCTCTCACAGATACCCTTTGCCATAACCTGCTCTGTATCAGAATCAATAAGCTGATACTTAAGGGATGAGCTACCGCAATTAATAACTAATACATTCATATCAATATCTCCTTATAAAAATAATTATATTACTATGTGTATATCTTTTAAATTAATATTGGGCGAACTCTTGTCCACCCAATAATACATCCACATAATTACTTATCCAACGCCTGAGCCTGAACAGCTGTAATAGCAACAACGCCCACAATATCATCTGCCGAGCAACCTCTGGATAAATCATTAACCGGTTTAGCAATACCTTGTGTTATAGGTCCATAGGCATCAGCCTTTGCAAGTCTCTGAACTAATTTATATCCGATATTACCTGCATCTAAGTCAGGGAATACAAGCACATTAGCCTTGCCTGCCACTGAACTGCTTGGTGCTTTTGAAGCTGCAACTGAAGGTACAATAGCAGCATCTGATTGAAGTTCTCCATCACATTTTAGGTCTGGATATTCCTTATTTACAATCTTGCATGCCTCAACCACCTTATCTACCTCTGGATGCTTTGCACTTCCTTTTGTAGAGTGAGACAACATAGCAACAATAGGCTCTTCTTCAACCAAAAGCTGAAATGATTTTGCTGAGCTTTCAGCAATAGCAGCAAGTTCTTGTGAATTAGGACTCTGATTAAGACCTGCATCCGAGAAAATAAATGTGCCATTTGAGCCCATATCGCAATTAGGAACAACCACAAGGAAAAAAGCTGATACAAGTTTAGTATCAGGAGCCGTTTTAAGAATCTGTAAAGCTGCACGAAGTACATTTGCGGATGAATTCACTGCACCAGCAACCATACCATCGGCATCCCCCGCCTTTACCATAATGCAACCAAAATATAAAACATTAGTAAGAAGCAATCCCTTTGCATCCTCTGGTGTTAAACCCTTACTTTTTCTAAGCTCCACCAAAATAGAAACATAATCATTTAACTTATCACAATCATAAGGATCAACAAAACTTGCCTTAGATAGATCAAAATCTTTGGCTCTTTGGATAATCTCCCGTTTGTTTCCTATGAGAATAATATCAGCAATATCCTCTTTTAGAATCTTATGAGCTGCTTCTAGGGTTCTCATATCTGCTGTTTCTGGAAGAACAATAGTTTTTTTGTTAGATTTTGCTCTTTTTTTGATATTTTCTATAAATCCCACAGTTATTCTCCTCTAGCAATTAATAATATAATTATAATAGAAAATGACATTATGTACAACCAAAAAATAGTCAAAAATTGTCTTTTAAAAAGTACAATTACTCCATATTGTCAATGAGTTGACTATCTACTACCAAGCGACCTCTTCCATGTTTCTTACCATAGTACATAGCGTTATCTGCTCGGCTAACCAAAACATCTGTATCCTGACACAATTCTGGATAAGAAGTAAGACCAATACATACATTTACAGAAATGCTTTTTTCTTTAAATACAACAGGTGTTTTTTTAATTTCATCATGGAGTTCTTCCAATATAGGAAGAGCACTCTCTTTATCATACCCCGGAAGAACAAGTAAGAATTCCTCTCCACCATATCTACAAGTAAAACCACCGTGTCTTTGTGCATACTCTTGTCCGATAGACGCAACCATTTGAATAACCTTGTCACCTGCAAGATGTCCATAAGTATCATTGACCTTTTTGAATTTATCTATATCAAAAAGTGCAACTGATATTGGTTGCTTCTTTCTTTTGATTTCCTTTACTGCATTACTAAATAACTGTTTAAAATATACTCTGTTAAATATACCTGTAAGACCATCTTTTCTTGCCATGTCCTCCATAGCAAGATACATCTTGGTACTGTTCATAGCAACATTAAACTCTACTATACAGTTTTCATAATAATTCATACCCTTTTTGAAGAAGGCAACATCATCGGAACCAACCAACATCATACCATAACAAGCTTTTCCATCAGAAAATGGAAGAAGTGCAACAGCATTTATATTGGCATCGCCAATAAACTTAAAGTTTTTGGTAGCATCACCAACAATTATTTCTACAGATTCATTGTTATTTGAGACTCTGTCATATATAGATTCAATCTCTTTATTAAGTCTTCTATGCATTGATGAATAATTAGTTTTGATGCTGCATGAAGGAAATTGATTCATATAAACATCTTTTTCAATATATATTGCACATACCTTTGATTTCTTTACTTCCATAACTGCATCTGTAATATAATTAATGCATTTAGGAATATCAAAAGTTGATGCCATGTACTTCATCATCTCAGTCTGGGACTCAATTTCAAGATTAGCCTGTTCAAGCTCTTTATTTGCCTTAGTCAGCTCAATCTTTTGGTAATTCATCTGTTCATTGGTCATCTTGACTCTGTCTTGAAATTCTTTTAATTTTATATTTTTTTCTTCACTACGTGATAATTCTAAATTAATATTTGAAATTGTTTTTTCATACTTTTCAGTTCTATAAACAAACCATTCAATAATAATAGAAATCACAATGAATGTTAGGCAGTGCAAAAAAGCAAAAATCACCCATATATATTCATCAGTTTTTTCCTCAACTACGAAAAGATTAACAACCATAGGTAAAATCACGCTGTATCGTCTCATATTAATCATACTTACATCATACTCTGCCTTATAAAGCACAAACTCCACTGCCTCTATTATAATAAATACCGTAGCAACAGCAACTATGATAGGAGACTTATTGGCCATAGCCTGAAGAACACAAAATGTAATGAGTTCCACATACCTAAACAATAAAAACAGCTTCGAGGAATCAAAATAATTAACCACATACAAAATTATATCTGCTATAAAAAACAGAGTCATAACAGCAGAAAATGTAGCAATAATATTTGAAGGATATTCCTTGGATATAACACCACACAAAGCTACCGCTATAATACCAAATATGTACATAGCCTTTTGATATGAAGAATACTTTTTTATGAAATTGTCCGCATTAAATTTAGACATAAATTATTATTTCTCCCAATACAAATCTATAATATCCCCATCATATATTGGCTGAATATATTCAGCATGTACTTTATTTACATTTGTAACTAATCTGGTACCACGTATAGTAGATAAATCAAAACTATAGAAATCAAATATATCTACAAATGTATATGAGGATTTACCAGTAAGCGTAACAGGATGACTATTCACAATGACCCCAATAGCTGTAATAGCTGCCTGTTCATTGCTAATATCCTTATTATCTTCTGCATTTTTTTCTTTATCCTGATTTTCAGTAGTTTTAATAGAATCTTTTTCTGTTTCATCTACTACTAAATCACTAAATTCAATATCGTTTTTCCATGTAACTATAAAGTTTTCATAGACCTTGTCCTGCAAGTTTGCTTCTTTGTTGTTAATATAGATTTTACCCTCAGGTGATACATCCATATAAACAAAAAGCTGTTCCAATGTGTAATAGTTTTGCATGCATATCTCATCACCATCACATATCATATATGATTGAACTTCAGGTTTGCCATTTACCTCTGCAAATTTTGGACAGGTAATAAGATTATCATTTACTGTAAACTCTAAAGTTCCACTATATTCAGGTAAGGCTCCCAACTCTATAGATGCCGCTTCTCCAGCCGTGGATTCTGTAATCTCAATCCTGTCATTAGCTTCAATTAGAGCATTAAGTCCAACTATTTTACCATTTTGTTTTATTACTGCAGCCTCACCATTATAGCCTCTAACAATACGTGTTTTACCGTTTATCTTGAAAGTTATATCATTCCCTCGCTTAGGAAAAATATTATCATTAGATAAACCATATTGTATAGCCGCATCAAATATTGTAAGTTTGTCATTGTTGTAAAGCTTTATACGTTCACCATTAACATTAACAAATATAAAATTGTTTTTTTGATCGAAATAGTTGAGACAAATACCTATAGGTGTTACATATAATGGGTCTTTTTTTATGTTTTCAACAAGAAAGTTTATATCATTCATAACTTCCTGCCCTCTAAGAGCGACCCTCTCCGGTGAGAGTTTTAAGGATTTTGCAAGATATTCAGTAAAGCCGGATATCTTTCCTCCTCCACCAACAACAAATACTGCACTTACGGAACTACCTCCATTTAACTCCATAATCTTATCAGCAATTTTAGCTGTAATATCCTTTTTTACACCATCTAAGGTATCAAGAATCTCATCCGGTGTAATCTTATGAGATATACCCATAATATCCTTATAAGAAATACTTTTTCTCTTGATACTTGCTGTTTTTAATTTTTCCGCTGTATTGAAGTCAATTAGATATTTTTTTATGAGGGCTTCTGTAAGCTCATCTCCTGCTGAAGGAATCATACCATATCCTATAATACTTCCATCTTTTGTAATACAAATATCAGATGTACCTGCTCCTACATCAATAAGCGCAATATTTAGAAGTCTGTATTGTTCTGGGATCGCAACATTAATAGCCGCAATAGGCTCAAGCGTAAGATTAGTAACATAAAGTCCTGCCATTTCTACAGCAGAATAAAGGCTGCTTACAACTTCCTCTGGAAGAAAAGTTGCCAAAACATCAGCCCCAATTTTTGTACCCTTATGCCCTTCTAGATTATGAATTTCATATCCATTAAGATAATATTTGATAACTGTATATCCTACACAATAATACTTTGTGTCTTCGCCATCTTTTGATAATTCATCTAAAACAATATTGTGAGCTTCTTCCACTCCAACCAAATCTATAGAGTGTATGTACTCAGGTGTAATGGTTGTATTGTCAGAAAATTCATACTCGCCATGACCAACAGCTGTTTTTAAAACACGTCCCGCAGCAGCAATACATACTTCCTTAAGTTTTCGTCCACCTAATTGTTCCTCTAACTGCTCTTTAACCTCAATAATATCCTGACTTACCTTCGAAATATCGTGAATCTGTCCATCAATCATAGAACGAGTGTCATGATACTTAACAGCCATAGCTACAACATTGAATTGGTCTTGCTCCTTATATCCTACTGTTCCCACTATACTTCTTGTACCAATATCAAGTCCAAAAACAAGTGGTTCTGGATACTTTGTCATAGACGCCATAACACTCCTCCTAGTAGTAAAAATCATAGATACACATCTTATGACATTATATCATTATTAAGTAATTTATTCAACCTTGCTTTTAGTTGATTTGATGAATTTGTGTAGTCAAATTGATTATTTATAGTGAAATTTGCATACTTTTTGTAATATTCATCATCTGCCTGGCTGTTCATCATGGAAATACACTTTTCTCTGGTATAACCTCTGGACTCCATCAGCCTCTTTATTCGCTCTTCCTTTTCAACCCACACATACCATATTTCATCGCATATTTCACTATATCCATCCTGAATAAGTAATGCTGCTTCTATAACAAAAAGTTTTATTATTCCATCTTTCTTCGCTTTTTGAATTTGTCTTAAAATATCCTCTTTTACCAACGGGTGAGAAATTCTATCTAAGAGTGCTAACTTTTCTTTGTCGTTAAACACAATATTTCCAAGTATTCCTCTATCTATCTCGTAGGGTTCTTCTTTGCATAGGATATCCCTTCCAAAAGCATCTAAAACACTATTATATATTGTTTGTCCTGGTTTCATAAGCTGATGTGCCAACTTATCGGCCTCAATAATATACGCATTATAATTTTCCTGCAAATCATATAAAACTCTGCTTTTTCCAGAGCCAACTCCACCAGTTATCCCTAGTACTACCATACAAAACCTCTATTCTATTTAGCGTCATACCAGCTATTTCCACTATGAACATCTACAAGTAACTGCACTGTAAGTTCAGCTGCCTTCATCATATTAGTTACTAAAATTTCTTTAACCTCTTCTAATTCTTTTTCATGTGTCTCAATTAAAAGTTCATCGTGTACCTGCAAAACCAAACGGGATTTATAGTTTCCGCTTTTTAAGGCTTTATTTACATTAATCATAGCGATTTTTATTATATCTGCAGCAGTTCCCTGAATAGGTGAATTCATAGCAGCTCTCTCTCCAAAACTTCTTGTCATAAAATTAGATGAACTAAGCTCTGGTATAGGTCGTCTTCTGCCGAACATAGTGGTTGTATATCCCTTTTCTTTTGCCTCTAAAACTGTAGACTCAAGAAATTTCTTAACATTTCCATAGGTTGCAAAATATTTTTCAATATAACCTTCCGCTTCTTTTCTTGAAATGTCCAAATCCTGACCAAGTCCAAAGGAGCTAATTCCATATACAATACCAAAGTTTACCGCTTTTGCTTTTCGTCTCATTATATCATCCACCTTAGAAAGCGGCACACCAAAAACTTCTGAAGCAGTAATAGCATGTATATCAGATTCCTTGTTGTAGGCATCAATAAGTGTTCTATCACCTGATAAATGTGCCAAAACCCTAAGTTCAATTTGGGAATAATCTGCATCTAAAAATACATAACCATCTTGTGGTTTAAATACTTTTCGTATTTCTCTACCCAATGGTAACCTAGTTGGTATATTTTGCAAATTTGGTTCTGTAGAACTTATTCTTCCTGTGGCAGTCACAGTCTGATTAAATTTTCCGTGTATTCTTCCATCAACCTGTATGCAGCCACTAAGACCTTCAACATAAGTAGAATTAAGTTTGGTAAGCTGTCTATATTCAAGTATATCTGGAATAATTGGGTGCTCCCCTGCAATTTTTTCTAATACATCTACACTTGTTGAGTATCCTGTTTTAGTCTTTTTACCACTTTTAAGGCCTAATTTTTCAAAGAGAATTTCTCCCAGTTGTTTTGTCGAATTAATGTTAAATTCTTCACCGGCATAGTCATATATACTAGCAACAAGCTGGTCAATTCTTGATTTTAAATTTTGACCATAGGTAATAAGTGCTTCCTTATCAACCCTTATTCCGTTCTTTTCCATATCATAAAGAGAATATACACAAGGAAGCTCTATATCTTTATACAAACTATACATTTCCTTGTTTTTTAATTCTTCTTCAATTTTTTCACATGCTAAAAAAGGTATAATTGCCATATAACTCATATATTTACAAATATTTTCATTCATATATGACATCATTGTAATCTCTTCTTTTCCAACAAGAGACTTATAATCTTGCACATGAATACCCAAATAGTCATTGCTAATTTGGTCATACTCGTAATTATCCTTCATCGGATTAATAAGATATGCGCCAACACCGCAATCGAATACATTACTATCCTCATTTAATGAAACATATGGTAACTGTGACTTTAGATTTAACAAGCACAATCTTCCTTGCAACATAAGTAAATCCCCAGATACCATATCTATAGTAAGGAAGTTTATCAATCTAATTATATAAACCTTTTCTTCATTGTAGCAAACAGAAACATATAAAGCCTCATTGTTGTCAGATATAACAGAAAAACCAATCTTTGAAGCCTTTTTACAGGCATTAATTAAATCTGTGTATCTATCAAAATCTTCCACAACCTCGTAATCCACTTTAAATTCTTCTTTGCTAATTGAAGAAAAACGGCCTAAATAGCTCTTAAACTCTAACTTAGTAAAAATTTTGTAGGAATCTTCATTAAACATATTATCAATACACATATCTGCCAAAGATGCTTCAATCTCACAATCAAGTTTAATTGTTGCAAGTTCCTTAGACATAAATGCCTGTTCCCTATGTTCAATTAAATTATCCTTCATTTTGCTCTTTTTCATAGAATCCATATTTTGATATACCCCTTCTATGGAGCCATATTCTATCAAGAGCTTAGCAGCAGTTTTTTCACCAATTCCTGGCACACCAGGTATGTTGTCAGAAGTATCTCCCATAAGACCTTTCATATCAATAAAAGTTATAGGATCTACACCATAAGTTTCTCTAACATCGTCAGCATAATAGCTCTCGATAACAGTTTTACCGCCTTTTGTTTTTGGTAGCCTTATAAGAATTTTATCAGTTGCAAGCTGTAAAAGATCCCTATCTCCTGAAAGGATGCTAACCAAATATCCCTCCTTGTCTGCTTGTCTAGACAGAGTTCCAAGTATATCATCCGCCTCATAACCAGGTCTTTCTATGGTGAAAATATTCATACTAGCCAAAACCTCTTTAATAAGCGGAAGCTGTTCTCTTAACTCATCGGGCATAGGTTTTCTAGTCCCTTTGTAGTCTTGATACATATCATGTCTAAATGTAGGATGTTTAACATCAAAGGCAACACAAATATGAGTTGCCTTTTCTTCGTCGATCAACTTAAATAATATATTCAAAAAACCTAAAACTGCATTTGTATGTAATCCGTCCTTTGTTGTTAAATCCGGAAGACCATAAAATGCTCTATTTAAGATACTATTTCCATCTACTAATAACAATTTATTCATAACGCACCTATTATTCCTCAATTTCTAAACCACTATCATATTGAATATGAGTTGATATGTATGAGTTAATCTTTTCATAGAAGTTTTTTTCCTCAACCACTTCAACATAAGTTGCTTCTTTAACTATATCCCTGTTTTCAAAATACAAATATTCCTGAAAGTGTTCGTAAAAATATTGACTTCCCTGCCTCTGCTTAAGCATATTTTGCTCAATATTATACGCCTTATCAAGTACAATTCCATAAAATGTAAAAAATGCCACAACAGCCGTAGCTAAAACTATACCAAAAGTAGATATCTTTGCTCTCTTAACATTTTTAACTCTATTATCTATTTTATCTAATTCATTTTCTAAATCTTTCTTGAAATTTGCAGACAAATCCTTGCCCTCGTCAATTTCACGCATACCAACAACTAATGTGTAGTATATTTCTAGTTCTTCTGAACAATTAGGACAATGCTTAGTATGGCGGACAAATTCTATAACTTTGTCATTTGGTAACTTTTTGTCTATAAAAGCCATAATATTTGATTGTGCCTCAAAACATGTCATAGAAATGTCCTCCTTTCACAAAATAATTTTAAAGAAAAAGAACCTAGATCTAATACGATCCAGGTTCTCTTATGTACTAAATCTTAGTTATCGATGAACTTCTCTTCGTCATTCCAGCTATATAACTTACGGATATCCTCACCAATCTTTTCTGATGGATGCTCAGCAGCAAGCTTTCTCATAGCCTTGAAGTGTGCCTGACCACCAGCCTTAGACATATCTAATAAGAAATCCTTAGCAAAAGTACCATCCTGAATGTCCTTAAGAACCTTCTTCATAGCCTTCTTAGTATCCTCAGTGATAATCTTTGGTCCAGTAATGTAATCACCGTACTCAGCTGTATTTGAAATTGAATATCTCATACCAGCAAAACCTGACTGATAAATAAGGTCTACGATAAGCTTCATCTCATGGATACACTCAAAGTATGCATTACGTGGATCATAACCAGCCTCTGTAAGAGTTTCAAAACCTGCCTGCATAAGTGCACATACACCACCACAAAGAACAGCCTGCTCACCGAAAAGGTCAGTCTCAGTCTCAGTTCTGAAGTTAGTCTCAAGAACACCAGCTCTAGCACCACCAATACCAAGTGCATATGCAAGAGCTAAATCCTGTGCCTTACCAGTTGCATCCTGATGTACAGCGATAAGTGAAGGAACACCCTTACCTACCTGATACTCACTACGAACTGTATGTCCAGGTCCCTTTGGTGCAATCATAGTAACATCTACATTTGCAGGTGGAACAATCTGTCCAAAATGGATATTGAAACCATGCGCAAACATAAGCATATTGCCTTCCTCTAAGTTTGGCTCAATATCATTCTTGTAAAGTGAAGCCTGTAACTCATCATTGATAAGAATCATAATGATATCTGCTAACTTTGCAGCCTCTGCTGCTGTATATACCTTAAAGCCCTGTGCCTCTGCCTTAGCCCATGACTTACTTCCCTCATAAAGACCAATGATAACATTACATCCTGAATCCTTTAAGTTAAGGGCATGTGCATGACCCTGGCTACCATAACCAATAATTGCGATTGTCTTATCATCTAATAAAGATAAATTACAATCTTCTTGATAAAAAATCTTTGCTGACATTTTTATTTTCCTCCTAGAATATTAAAAATATATATTTATTACTTTTTGTAAGTAATTACATAACTACTCCGGCATTGCATTGCCACGAACAAGTCCTGTTAATCCTGTTCTAACCATCTCTTCTATCTGGAATCCGTCAAGAAGTGATATAAAAGCTTCGATTTTGTTAACATTACCTGTGATTTCTATCATCAATGAATCCTTGGATACATCAACTACCTTAGCACGGAATACATCTGTGAGTGATATTATTTGCTGTCTTTCTTCAAGCGAAGCTTTTATCTTTACGAGCAATAATTCTCTGCATACAGACTCACCATCTTTAAGTTCAGTTATTGAATTAACATCCTCAAGCTTAAGAAGCTGTTTTTTAATTTGGCTAAGTATTCTGTCATCTCCACTTACTGCAACCGTCATTCTGGAAAATTTGGGATTTTCTGTAACACCAACAGCCAAGCTATCTATATTATATCCTCTACGGCTGAACATACCCGATACTCTGCTAAGCACTCCGGCAGTATTATCAACCAATAATGATAACACCATTTTTTTCATATTAATGTATCCACCTTTCAACAATATTCCCTAATTTCTTTATTTTAACCATTTAAAGTTGTTCTGTCAATAGTCTCTCAACAACCTTGACCGCTTCATTTGCATCTTCCGAATATCCGTCTGCGCCTATTTCATCGGCAAAATTCTGAGAAACAACAGCACCGCCAACAATAACTTTAACATTTAATTTATCTTCTTTAACTTGATCAATCACGTCCTTCATACGCATCATGGTTGTTGTCATAAGTGCAGATAAACCAATTATATCTGCATTATTATCTATTGCCGTCTTAATAATAACATCTTTAGGTACATCTTTACCTAAATCAATAACGTTATATCCGTAATTTTTCAACATAAGAACAACTAAATTTTTACCAATGTCATGGATATCCCCTTCAACTGTAGCCATTACAATTGTTCCCTTGGTAGTTGAGTCAAATTTCTCATTATGTAACATAGGAGTAATATACTCAATTGCAATATCCATAGTTGTTGCACCTGATATAAGCTGTGGAAGAAAATATTTTTTATTTTCAAACAACTCACCAACTTTATTTACTGCAGGAATCAAATCATTGTCTATAATGTCCTGCGGATTACTTCCATTTGCAATAGCTTCCTTAATGTCATTAATTATTGCTGATTTATTACCTTTGACAACATCGATATATATCGGAGAACCGGATATATCATTGACCATTTTATTGTCAATCACATTATTAGACAAAGCAACCGGTATCACTCTTTCAACATATGTATCATCCGAACCTTCTTTAGCAATAAGTAAATCTGAAGCAAACGCTGCATTCATAAGTGTAGCCTGTCCCGGGTTACAAATAGCCATAGTAAGTCCATTAGCAATTGCCATAGTTAAAAAAGCTGTATTGACATTGATTCTTTCAGGCAAACCAAACGAAATATTAGATAAACCGCAAACTGTAGGCAACCCCAAATCATATTTACAATATCTGATAGCTTCAAGGGTTTCTAACGCTGCAAACTTATTAGCACCTACAGTTGTAACTAAACCATCTACAATTAAACTGTCTCTGCTTATTCCCTCTTCTTCAGCAATCTCAATCAACCTGTTAATAATTCTTTTCTTTTCATCAAGATTCTCAGGAAGACCAGAATCTGATAAAGGCAGTATGATACACATTGCACCATATTTGGCTGCAATTTTCATAAGTGGTCTGCACTTCTTTTCTTCTAAAGGAATAGAATTTATTAATGCACGTCCCGGATAAAGTCTTAATGCTGCTTCAATTACATCTATATGACTTGAATCTATACATAAAGGTAACTGACTAACACTAATTATCTCATAAATAGCTTTTTTCATCATTTCAAGCTCATCAATACCGTTTGTTCCCATGTTAACATCCAGTATATCTGCACCTGCATTTTCCTGTTCTTCAGCCATTTGAATTACAATATCCAATTTACCCGCACGCAATTCTTCTTGTAACTTCTTTTTTCCTGTAGGATTAATTCGCTCACCGATTACTAAAAACCTTCCATCTAAATCAATATCTCTTACACGACTTTCACTGGCAAGAATTCTTGTTTTAATGTTTTTTTCATCAGTATATTTACCATTACGTACTAAAGTCTTTAAAGATGCTATATGTTTTGGTGTTGTTCCGCAACATCCACCAATTGCTTTTACACCTGCATCTACAAGCATTCTTCCATAACTAGCAAATTCATCCGGAGACATTGCATAAACAGTTTTACCATCTACAAGTTCAGGTTTACCGTTGTTTGGCTTTGCAAACAAAGGTACCTTTGCATACTTAACCATTTTATTAATAATAGAAACCATCTCAGCCGGTCCGGTAGAACAATTCACACCTACTGCATCCGCTCCAAGTGATTGTAAAACAACA
>SVED01000095.1 GCA_015057515.1 Lachnospiraceae bacterium | reverse complement strand
AACCTTGACCATTTAATATATAAATGGTATAAAAAGATGAAAACATTTTTAGGAGGGTTTATATATGAAGAAGCTTACAAAGAAAATAATTGCTATCGTATCTCTTTCAGCTCTTATGTCATTATCATTAGTTGGATGTGCTAAGAGAACTGAGTGCGAATCTTGTGGCGACAAGAAGTTCTGTAATGAGTACGAAATGTCATTTATGGGCGAGACAGAGTCTGGCTGGTTATGTAAGGACTGTGCTAAGGATGCAGAAGAAATGTGTGATAGCATGGGTATTGATTTCGATAAGAAGTAATCACCTACATACAAAAAACGGATGCGATTGCATCCGTTTTTTTGTATGTTATTATTCTACGCTATAGTTAGGTGCTTCCTTAGTAATCTGAATGTCATGTGGATGACTCTCTCTAAGAGAAGCTGCTGAAATCTTAACAAATTCTGCTTTCTCATGAAGCTCTTCGATAGTTCTTGCACCACAATAACCCATACCTGAACGAAGGCCTCCAACTAACTGGAATACTGCATCCTCAACTGAGCCCTTGTATGCTACTCTACCTTCAACACCCTCTGGAACAAGCTTTTTAGCATTTGACTGGAAGTATCTATCCTTACTACCGCACTCCATAGCTGCAATAGAACCCATACCTCTATATACCTTGTACTTACGTCCCTGATATAATTCAAATTCTCCTGGACTCTCATCAGTTCCTGCAAAGAGACTTCCCATCATACAAACATTAGCACCTGCTGCAAGAGCCTTAGTAATATCACCTGAGTATTTGATACCACCATCAGCTATAACCGGAATACCAGCCACGCGAGCAGCCTCATATGCTTCCATAATAGCTGTAATCTGAGGAACACCAATACCTGCAACAACTCTTGTTGTACAGATAGAACCAGGCCCAATACCAATCTTTACTGCATCTACACCCATATCAATCATAGCCTGTGCACCACTCTTAGTAGCAACATTACCCGCTATAACATCAAGGTTAGGATACTTCTCCTTAATCATCTTGAAAGTCTTAAGAACATTCTCTGAATGACCATGAGCTGTATCAATAACTATTGCATCTACCTTTGCTGCAACAAGAGCATCAACTCTGTCTGTAATATCAGGAGTAACACCAACTGCCGCTGCACATAAAAGTCTTCCCTGTGAATCCTTTGCAGCATTAGGGTACTTAATCTGCTTCTCAATATCCTTGATAGTTATAAGTCCTTTAAGCATCATGTTCTCATCAACAATTGGAAGCTTCTCCTTACGAGCCTTAGCTAAAATTGCCTTTGCCTCATCAAGAGTAATACCCTCTCTAGCTGTAATAAGACCTTCTGAAGTCATAGACTCTTTAATCTTCTTAGTGTAATCTGTCTCGAACTTAAGATCTCTGTTAGTGATAATACCAACAAGCTTACCCTCCTCAGTAATAGGTACACCCGAAATTCTGAACTTAGCCATAAGCTTATCTGCATCATCTAATGTATGTTCTGGTGAAAGTGAAAATGGATCTGATATAACACCATTCTCTGAACGTTTAACCTTATCCACCTCATCCGCCTGCTGCTGAATAGTCATATTCTTATGGATAACACCGATACCACCCTGTCTAGCCATAGCAATAGCCATTCTGTGTTCAGTTACAGTATCCATACCTGCACTCATAAGAGGAATGTTCAAAGTAATGTTTTTTGTAAGCTGTGTTGTCAAATTAACGTCATTAGGAATAACACTTGAAAACTGTGGAACTAAAAGCACATCATCAAAGGTAATTCCTTCACCAATAATCTTTCCCATTTTTCTTTGTCCTTTCTTAATATTGTATATATCACAAAATGATAATTAGGCATAATAATATCATCTGAATACGGTTATGTCAACTAATAATTACTTATCATGATAAACACAAATATACAATCCAATATATTCCTTATCTTCAAACAGAAGTGGAACCTTAATACCATCAATATCACTTCTTATCTTGATATCTGTACCATACATAGCAAGAGGTGGTGTTATATCAATAAGAATGCCCAATGTAGAGAAAATAGTAGCTGTGTTGCCCATAATCATATTGCCGAGTTCATTCAATGCAGATGATGACATCTCATCAAGCTCAGTAACAGGCATACCATACATCATTCTTGATGCAATATCCTTAGCATTATCCTCAGACATAACAAGAATAACCTGACCCTTCATCTCTCCTACAATACCTACCTGAATGGCGTATGATGTATCTTTAAGATTGAAATCTGTACTTTCTGGTTTACCTACAGTCATTTTCACCTGGGTAACACTCTCCATTATAGAGATGCTTGACTGTAAAAACGGATTGATGTGTCGTACGTCAATTGCTGGTTTCATCCAAATTCTCCTTTGTAATCAAATATACTTCCTATTATTATACTATAATTAGAAAAACTAATCAAACACTTCTTAGGAAAAAATCAATAGATTTTACTAGTAGCTATAGGACTTAGAGGAACCTAAAACGTGACCTGATTTATCTACCTGTTTAACGGTATATACATCTCCTGCTTCAGCCTCATAGTCGTCTACCAAAAGTGTGTTTTTATCTACAAATATAGTGTCTAAATCTTTATCATCATTGTAAACTACGGAAAACTCATTAAAGTTTTCTCCTGAAACTACTATGTGGTCACTCTCATTTTTAACGCCTGTAACTGATATAACATCCACACCCATTCGCATATCATTCTCCGGTACAGGAGATACACCGTCATACATATAGAGTTCACCAAACATCATATCATAGGCAATCATACAAAGCTTGCTATCAAGCTCATCTTCATCCTGATAAGCAATCTGTGCCTTAAGAGCGTAGCTATATGGGATATTCAGTGCATCGATAAGTTTTCTTGTAATTTCATATGCATATATATCCTCATCTTCTGATTCTATACCTATATTATTCACCATAATATACTCTGTCTGAAACAATGTGCTATTTGGAAGTTGCTCCTCTGTTATATCCAATGTAGGTAAATGGTCCCCATAAAGCACCAGTACATACTCCTCTCCAGTAGCGTCAAGCTTTTCTATTAGGTCGGCAATCATAAGATCCATCTCATAAATCTGATTAATATAATAATCAAAAGATGGAAGCTTTTCCTCATCCTCATAGTCTACTTGGATGTAATCCTCCCACTCGTCCATTTCTTCTGGATATCTACCATGACCTTGAACACTAATTGTATACACAAAATCCTGGCCTTCTGTATCTTCCAGACATTTCATAATGTCATTTACCAAAGTTGCATCCTTTGCCCAATCGTTATATGTTCTTTCAATATCGTACATATACTCAAGAGATATAAAGGCATCAAATCCCATTTGATTGTATACATTCTTTCTGTCATAGAAGGATGACTTGTTATTGTGTATAGCATAAGTTCCATATCCCTCTCGCTTAAGTATGCTACACAAGGTCTCAACCGGAACTTCATTTACAGTAGTCTTGTATGGATATTCTCCAGCACCAAAAAAGCCACTCTTAAAACCAGTCAAAACTTCAAATTCTGTATTGGCTGTTCCCGCTCCTAAAGCTGGTACTGTGAAATATCCTGATGGGTACTCTTCCTTTAATCTGGTAAATGTAGGAACTGGGTCCTCACTTAAAGTAAGTCCCTCTACGTCCTTTGGATCAAAAAATGATTCTAACTGGATAAATATTATATTAGGTGTCTTCTTTGTTCCAGTGTTTTCAATCTGATCAAGTTCAGCCTTAATCTGAGCCACAGTTTCTTCAGAATAATCATCTGGCTTACTTATACCGTTATCAATAATACTGTTAGTAAAACAATACGCAAAACCATAATCCTTATATGCCATACCTAAATTGGCAAAATCATCGGATATAATGTTGTGTTTTACATTGTGATTTGTAAAAATAATAAGACCTATCCACACTAAAATACATGTGAGCATAGTCCGTTTTACATGCCTTGCTCCCTCGAACTTTGGAGTTTTTTTGAACAAAAATACCAATCCTATAATAGCGGCAATAATCATCAACAAGATGACTACTTGTTCAAATTTGGATAGATATATGTCTATCATACTAAAAACATCTACCAGCATAAGAAAATCTATAGCAGCGAAAGGTGTTACTCTAAAACCTAATACTATAAAATTCACCACACCACAGGCTATCCACAAAACACTTATTACTATAAGTCCAAAGACTCGTTTTCTGAGAAACAGTGCAAAAAGCAATGTAAAAAATACTATGGACACGTTATAGAAATATACTATAGGTGAACCAAATACGAATCTAAGCGTAGTGAAGATAGAACGTCTACTTAGCAATTCAACAACAAACTCCAACACCATGGCAATAACAAAACACTTAAATATCCAAGTATGTATAGAATAAAACAATAAATGCTTTACTTTGTCCCTTAAGGTATTTTTTGTAGAAGACGCTTCTTCCTCCATAGTTTTATCCGAAACAATCTCTGTTGTAGTATCACTCTCGACAGTCTCTGTATCAGAAGCATTGTCTTCCACTTCTTCAATTGTACTATTCTTTGAAGATACCTTAATATCTTCTGATTTATCTGTATTCTTTTTTGAATTAGTTTTTTTCATAGCTTCAATTCTCAACCTTCGCAAAAAATTTCATCACTATTATACTCCACATACCTTATATTTCTCAATATATAAAAATATTTTTTCAAAAAAAAATATTTTTATATTGACACAAATAAAATCATATGCTAATATATGTTTTGTGCTTAGGAAAGCACATATAAAATGCGCGAGTGGCTCAGCGGTGGAGCACCTCCTTGCCAAGGAGGGGGTCGCGGGTTCGATCCCCGTCTCGCGCTCTAAAAAAATAAGCGATGCATATAGCATCGCTTATTTTTTTAGTACATCCTGTGCTCAAATTTCAATCTTCTCGTCTCCCGACTCGGTCGGCGCTTAACAGGCGCCACTGGCGCCTAGCGACGCGAAACGTTGCGATGTGATGGCGGTGCTCATAAGTCACCTCATCTATACATTTCGTAATCCAAATTCATACAAATGGGCAACAGCGCTAACATTTCTTATATATGCCCACTAATCGTGCATTCTATTGCATAACCACTACTTTTCCCGGGCAGTAGAACTTACTTTTATCCTATATGCCCGAGATTTTGTTCATCTATAATCATCAATTTCAAACTAAGGTACAAACTGAAATTTATCTCTCCTTTTGCACTTTGCGAATATAACTTTTTGCATTTATAACTAATAGAACAGAATACGCTATTGTCATAGCCAGCGGAATTGCCGCAAACCAAAGACTGATTTTCACATC
>SVED01000018.1 GCA_015057515.1 Lachnospiraceae bacterium | reverse complement strand
TCTCCAGCAGCATGAATTTTAAGTTTCTTAAGCACTGAGAATGTACTTCTATGTGGACATCCAGGGCAAAGTATTGGAGGTCTATTAGGTACCTGTGCTGCAGCCTCTAAATCAAGCTCCTGGCCTAAGATTGCCTTTCTAAGCATATTTGCACTGTACTCGCCCTGAACTGTAAATATCTCCTTACCGATAGCCTTAATACCCCAAGACTTAACCTGCTCCTCGATAACTGGCTCAAGTTCCTCTACGATATAGAGCTTATCAACCTTAGAAGCGAACTCTTCAATAAGCTTACGTGGAAGTGGGTTAACAATACCAAGTTTAAGCACTGATGCATTAGGAAGAACCTCCTTAACATACTGATAAGGAATACCACTTGATATAATACCGATTGAAGTGTCATTAATTTCCATCCTGTTAATGTCCATATCACAGGCATCATTTGCAAGATCTTTAAGTCTTTGCTCAACGAATTTATGTCTTTCAATAGCACAGGCAGGCATCATAACTGTCTTGCGCATATTTCTCTCATATACCTTATCAGTAACCTCAACTCTGTCCTCAAGATTTACAACACCCTGTGAGTGTGAAAGTCTTGTAGTAGTTCTAAGGATAACTGGTGTGTCATACTTTTCACTTATTTCATAAGCCTTCTTAGTGAATACTCTTGCTTCTTCACTGTCTGATGGTTCAAGCACTGGAACCATTGCTGAACGTGCTACCATACGGCTATCCTGCTCATTCTGTGAGCTGTATATTCCAGGGTCATCTGCTGCAACAAGTACAAGTCCTCCGTTGACACCTATGTAGCTAACTGTGAAAAGTGGGTCTGATGCCACATTAACACCTACGTGCTTCATAGAACAAAGAGAACGAACTCCTGATATGGACGCACCTATAGCAACCTCCATGGCAACCTTCTCATTAGGTGACCACTCAGCATAAATCTCCTTGTAATTAATAATATTCTCACTAATCTCTGTACTTGGTGTACCAGGGTATGCTGCAGAAACCTTAACTCCTGCCTCATATGCTCCACGGGCAATAGCCTGATTACCAAGCATAATCTGTTTCTTACTCAATTTTTCTTCCTCCATTTTCATATTTGTGACTCCCTAATATCAAAAAATATATTGCTTATCCATATACATTTATATTCTCAGTTGATAAATTTTATCACAACGCTAATGTTCATTATATATTATCAACACTATGTTTGGCAACAGAATTTTTTATCACTTTAACGCAAAAAAGTAGTCGGTATATATACCGACTACCTGACTTATACTATTTTACAACTATTAATCTACCTTTTCAAAAATGAGTGATGCACCATTTTCTGATATGGTAAAATATTCTTCATCCTCATAGAAGGTTCCCGACATAGATTCTCCATCACCAGTAAGAGTAACCTTATCTCCCTCTACTTTAAATTTAACATAGCCTTTATCCTGTTTAGAACCATAATCAAAATCTATGTATGCTTTCTTGCCTTTTACCTCAATGCTACACTCAACAGGATTGCCAATGTAAAGCTCTAACAGCTCAAGACTTATCTCAATTCCACCTGATTCAGCTCCCACAAGCTCGTAGGTTCCGTCATATTTGTGAGTTCTGTTATACAAGAAGAAGAAAGTACCAACTCCTATTATTAAAAGAGCAATAGTAATAATAATATTTCTAACATTATCATTATTGTTCTTAACAGACTGATATGAGGATGACTCTATACGATAAGGAGTATCACTACTCATACCACCAAATAATGCATCGTTGGGATTTGGATACGTTGGTTCCTCAGCAATAAAGCTGTTTGTTGAATTGTCATCATTCATTTTAAATTCCATAATTTTTCTCCTTAAATTACTAACAATTTTCCTAATTGTAACACAAGAGTTTTCAAAATAAAACACAGTAATTGACAAATACAGAGTTTTTTACACTATTTTTTCCTATAATAAAAAACTCCTGTAAAATAACAGGAGTTTTTTTATTGTTTTATTCTAACTAATCCTCATAGCAGGAAAAGATTTCATCAACCTTTTCCTTTTTAAGCTTAGGAGTGATAAGACTCACAATAGGAACAATGATAAGTCCTGCAAGCATTACAAAGGCTCCACAATTGATTGGTGATTGAAGCCAGGTTGGGAAGGATGACTTAACAAGCATATTTGCAATCATAGTACCACATCCGAAAATAAAGTTCACGATTACCGCTATCTTTGTAACTCCCTTCCAGTACAAGCTATAGATAAATGGAGCAAGGAAGGCTCCCGCTAATGCTCCCCATGATATACCCATCAGCTGTGCAATAAATGTAACGCTACTCTTATACTGTACGAGGGCTATAACTGCTGAGATAGCGATAAATATTACAATGAAAAATCTCATTGTAAGCACCTGTTTTTTCTCGTTCATATTTTTTGCTATATTGCCCTTAATAAGATCAAGAGTAAGTGTAGAACTTGATGCAAGTACAAGAGATGAAAGTGTTGACATTGAAGCTGACAATACAAGGATTACAACCACTGAAATGAGGAATGGTGAAAGTTTCTCTACCATAGCTGGAATAATGGCATCAAAGCCCTGTGTAGCCACATCAATATCATATAATCTGCCAAAACCGCCAAGGAAATAACAACCACCAGCAACAATAACAGCAAATACAGTTGATACTATTGTACCTGTCTCAATAGATTTTTCATTCTTGATTGCATAGAACTTCTGAACCATCTGAGGAAGTCCCCATGTACCAAGGGATGTAAGTATTACCACACATATAAGGTCAAATGGCGCAGGTCCAAGGAAGGAGGCAAATGTACCTGGTGTTGTTGATACAGTAGCATCCTGTACCTCTGCAAGTGACTTATATGCTTCCATAAATCCACCATTTGAGTTAATTACTGCAGAGATTACCGCTACAATACCCACAATCATTATAATACCCTGAATGAAATCGTTAATTGCTGTAGCCATATAGCCACCGGCAATTACATATATACCTGTAAGTATAGCCATAACAAGTATGCATACTGAATAATCTATATTGAAAGCCATACCAAAAAGTCTTGAAAGTCCATTATAGAGGGACGCTGTATAAGGTATAAGGAATATAAACACTATGATTGATGCTACTATCTTCAACATATTTGAACCAAATCTTATACCAAAGAAGTCTGGCATGGTCTTACTATCTAAATGCTGTGTCATAACTCTTGTTCTACGACCAAGAACCATCCATGCAAGAAGTGAGCCCAAAACAGCGTTTCCTACACCTATCCACGTTGAAGCAATTCCAAATTTCCATCCAAACTGTCCTGCATATCCAACAAATATAACTGCTGAAAAATATGAGGTTCCATATGCAAAAGCTGTAAGCCAAGGGCCAACGCTTCTACCTCCTAAAACAAATCCATTAACGTCTGTAGCATTCTTGCGACAATACAATCCAACACCTATCATCATACCAAAGAATACTACCAACATAGCAATCTTAATAGCCATAACTCTTTCCCTCTCTTATATTACTTTTTCGCTTTAAGCCGTAACGCTTTAACGTTTTAAAGTGGCATAAGGTGATTATGTCACACAACATCAAAGCTGTCAACCCCCAAAATAAAAAAATACCTCCTTAGAGGTATTTTTTTATAGCTGCTGGTAACTCTGACAGAGAGTTTATTGTAACAACATCCTGGCTTATAGTTCCGAAACCGTAAGCTGCGTGAATAAATGGAACACCGGCCTCAGTGGCAGCATCGTAGTCACCCTGAATGTCTCCTACATAGACAGCTTTGTCCAGCTTGTTTCTTTCCACTACTAGTTTAATGTTCTCACCTTTACTGAGTTCATTGTTTCCGTAACATTCTATGTCATCGAAATATTTTTCAAAGTTATAATACTGTAGAAAGGCTTCTATGTAGCCACTCTGACAGTTACTTACAATATATAGGTTGTAATCCTTCTGAAGAATTTTTAGAGTTTCCTCAAGTTCTGGAAACAATTCTCCACCATGCTCTGCAAGATATTCATTTTCCCTTACACAACACTTATCCAAAAGTTCAATTTGCTCATCCGGAGCAAGAGTTGGAAAAAGAAGTCTGGCAATAACATCCATAGTTTTTCCCATAACGGATTGTATGTCATCTTCAGTTATCTCTGGCAGTTCAGGACGTTCCGTTTTTATGACCTCCATCCAGGATTTTGCCACACCTTCTGCAGAATCCCATAAAGTTCCATCCATATCAAATATAATACCTTTTTTCATATTAACCTCCATAAAATAGAATAATTACAATTAGAAGCATGTATCAATAACATCCTTATCGAGTCCATTTTTGCAGGTAATAACACCTGTAAGGAAGTAGGCCACTCCACCAAAGAGTATGCCCCATACCACTGAATTTATGTTGAATATAGTAAGTCCAAATTGATAGCTTACGATGTAGGTGGTTATTCCTATAAGAGATGAAGCAATAGCCGCCTGTTTGTTGCCCTTTTTGTAGAAAAGTCCACCTACCAAAGGCCAGAAGAAGCAGGATTCCAACCCTCCCATAGCAAAAAGATTTACCCAGAATATAATGTCTGGCGGTGTAAGGGTTAGGATAAAAACTATAATTCCTATAAATAAAGTTACTACAAAGCTTGTTTTGGATAAATTTTTGTTAAATTTCTCTTTCTTACTCTTGTTATCTTTTACAACATAGGTTCTCCACAAATCCTTTACAATAGATGCAGACGCAAGGATGAGTAAAGATGATACGGTGGACATGACTGCCGCCATTGGAGCCGCCAAAAAAAGTCCTGCGAGACCTACCGGCATTATCTTTTGAACCACCGTTGGTATGAAATAGTCTGATGAAGCAAAGGTTTCTTCCGGAACTATAGCCCTTGCCCATACTCCTGCTGTATGCATACCTATCATCAAAACACCAACCACTATGGTTCCAATTAACATAGCCCTGTGACAACTTTTTGTATCCTTGAAGCCCATGCCCCTAACGGCTGTCTGGGGAAGTCCCAGAACACCCACACCTACAAGAACCCAGAATGATAACAAAGCTCCCGGTTTATATCCTGAACCAGTAAGGTTGTCCCAGCCCGGCAGGGTTTGATCCATAGTAATCTTCATTGTATCAAAGTCACCAATTCCCCTTACTACAAAAAAGAGGAAAAGGAAGGTTCCAATCAACATAATTATGCCTTGAATAGTGTCAGTTATTACTACTGCTGTAAATCCGCCAAAGGCTGTGTACAATATAACTACCAATGCAAATATTACAAGTGATACCCAGTATGGCATACCTGTAACAGTTTCTATAAGTGTAGCACCACCCATAAACTGAGCTATCATCTGTGTGACAAAAAACGTAAGCATTATAAGTGTAGTTGAAATTACCAAAAAATCCGACTTGTATCTTGCCTTTAGGTATCCTGCCACTGTCACCGCACCTGTTTTTCTAGAGACAACAGCAAACTTCTTTCCAATAACACCTAACATAAGAAAGGCTGCTCCTATCTGAACACCACTAACCCACACCTGGCTAAATCCATAGGTTAGTCCTGCTGCCCCCGGTCCACTGACAAAGGAACTGACGCTGGTGTAGGTTGCCACCGTTGTCATGGCAAGTACCAATCCATTCATCCCTCTGGAGCCTATGAAGTATTTTTTTGAAAAGCTCATATCACTTTCCTTTTCACCTTTTTTTCCATAGACAAGTCCTATGACAAAATTCATAACAAGGTAAACAACTAATACTGATAACATTATTATCTGATTTTTACTCATAGGACTCACCGCCCTTCTGAGTTATTTCGCTTATATCATCAGTGGTTATCTGATCCTCATCTTTTTCAGTTTCCTCTCCCAACTCAAAGTTCACAAATACAAATTTGAGAAGGATGATTACCCCCACCACAGATATAATAAAAGCCCCAATTGTACTCACAACAAACCACAGTGGCATACCAAGTATTATGATATCTATTCCATTTAATCCAAAGCCAAAGCCAATATGCCATGCTGCCACTATTAGAATGAGAAAAAAAGTAGCTTTAATTTCCTTTAGCATTTGCTTATGCTTTTCTTCTTCTGACATTTCAACTATCTCATTTGTTTCCTTCATATATGTCTCTCCTATAATATGAAAAGCAGTCTGCCAAAAAGTATTATCTCCCGTCAGACTGCTTAAATATTCATATACGCTTTTATTCTTCAGCTGCTGTATCCTCAGTCTCACCGTTTTTCTGCTTGTCAAAGAATTTCTTTGTTTCCCTGACTACTACTCCACTAAGGGCAAAGAGAGCTATCATATTTGGTATAGCCATCATACCATTGAGAATATTGGCAATAGTCCATACAGCTGCTACTGTCATATATGGTCCTATAAACACGGCAATTATGTATAACCATCTAAAGATGATTAGTGGTTTCTTTTTTCCCTTTGTCAAATATTCTAAACATCTTTCTGAATAATAATCCCAACCAAGAATTGTTGTAAATGCAAAAAATACTAAACAAAGCATAAGCACACAGGCTGAAACCTGCTCTGGAAATGGAAGACCTTCCTTAAACGCATATGAGGTTACATCTACTCCCTCAAGACCTGTTTTATATGCTCCGGTAATAACTATAGAAAGACCTGTCATTGTACATATAATGATTGTATCAATAAATGTTCCTGTCATTGACACAAGTCCCTGTCTAACCGGTTCTTTTGTCTGTGCTGCAGCTGCTGCAATTGGAGCAGAACCAAGACCTGCCTCGTTTGAGAATATGCCTCGTGCAACACCCTTTTGCATAGCTACAATCCAAGTACCTGCTGCACCACCAACTACAGCTTTAGGTACAAATGCTTCTTTTACGATTGTTGCAAATGCACCAGGCACCTCTGTGATATTTACAATTATAAGTATAAGTGCAAAAACTACGTAGGCAACGGCCATAAACGGAACAACGACCTGAGCTACATTTGATATTCTCTTGATTCCTCCAATAAGCACCAAAGCAACACATACTGTAAGAACAAGTGATGAGATAACAACTGCCCATGAATAGTCCCCAAGATAAGGAATATGAACTGTAGACTTCACACCCGGATCAAAAAATCCCTCTATAGCTGATGAAATACCATTAACCTGTGTAATGGTACCTATGCCTAAAAGACCAGCACATACTCCGAAGAAAGCAAATATCTTAGCAAGCCATTTCCATCCTTGACCCATACCTTTTTCTATGTAGTAGAATGGTCCTCCAAGAGAATGTCCCTCCTTATCTATAACACGATACTTAACAGCTAAAAGCCCCTCTGCATACTTGGTAGCCATACCAAAGAAAGCTGCAAGAACCATCCAGAAAAGAGCACCAGGGCCACCAGCACATATTGCTGTGGCAACACCAACAATATTACCTGTTCCAATGGTAGCTGAAAGTGCTGTACATAAAGCAGCAAAGGATGAAACTTCTCCCTCGCCACCCTCTTCATTTTTCACCATCCATTTAAGAGCTAATGGAAGTTTTCTTACCTGTAGGAACAGCAATCTGAATGTAAGAAGCATACCACCTAAAATAATCAAAACCATAAGAGGTGGTCCCCAAACAAAATTATCAATAGCTTCTAGTGCGTTATTAATTTTACTCCACATATTTTTTCTCCTAACTCGTTTTTGTAGATATCAACATATATCAAATTATTTTATTCTTCATAATCCGTGAAATTTTTCAACATTTTCAGTTTAACATAGCAAACTAATAAATACAAACACATTTCGTGATTTATTTCCAGAAAACTTCTTCTCTTCCATTTTATTGTTATATTCTCCATTGTATGATATAATTTCTGTAGTTTTACATATATTTTTTTACAACAAGGAGGGGCTTATTATGTGGGCTTACCAAAGTGTTTTTTATCAAATTTATCCTTTGGGATTTTGTGGTGCACCTTTTGAAAATGATGGTGTTCTCAATTCCAGAATAGATAAAGTAAATGATTGGATTCCTCATATGAAGAAGCTTGGTATAAACGCCATTTATTTCTCACCTGTCTTTGAGTCAGATACTCATGGTTACAACACCAGAGATTATTCTAAGATTGACTGCAGATTAGGTACTAACGAGGATTTTAAAAAGGTTTGTAAAAATCTTCACGACAACGGTATAAAGGTTGTCTTAGATGGCGTATTCAATCATGTTGGTCGTGGTTTTTGGGCTTTTCAGGATGTTCTTGAAAAGCGCTGGGACAGTCCTTTTAAGGATTGGTTCCACATCAGCTTTGATGGCAATTCTAACTACAACGATGGATTATGGTACGAAGGTTGGGAAGGTAACTATGATCTTGTAAAGCTTAACCTGAAGCATCCTGATGTTGTTAATCACATTCTTGACAACGTTAAGGGCTGGATTGAAGAATTTGATATCGACGGTCTTCGTCTTGATGTTGCTTACTGCCTTGATCACGATTTCTGCAGAAGACTACGTGCTCATTGCGATGGTCTCAAAAAAGATTTCCTTCTCCTGGGAGAGCTTCTCCACGGAGATTACAATGTTTTTGTAAATGATCAAATGCTTCACAGTGCAACAAATTACATGTGCTACAAGGGACTTTATTCAAGTTTCAACAGCATGAATATGTTCGAGATTATTCACAGTCTACAACAGCAGTACGGTCCTGAAGACTGGTGCCGCTACAGAGGCAAGCATCTTTTATCCTTTGTGGACAATCACGATGTAACCAGGGTTGCA
This sequence comes from Lachnospiraceae bacterium, assembly GCA_015057515.1. GTDB lineage: Bacteria > Bacillota > Clostridia > Lachnospirales > Lachnospiraceae > Coprococcus_C. The sequence goes on along the minus strand of SVED01000018.1, from coordinate 23,537 downwards.
AGTATTCTGACTAATAAAAATCATCTTCCACTCATCTATGCTCTTGCTTTTGGTATGCCAGGAATACCTTGTGTATACTACGGCAGCGAGTGGGGTGCAGAAGGTCGCAAGGAAGACGGCGACCCATCTCTTCGTCTTTCCTACAATGAACCTCAGTGGAATGAGCTTACTGATTGGATTAGCAGACTTTCAGAAGCTAAGAAAAACAGCAACGCTCTAAACTATGGTGGTTTTCGCTCAGTCGTTCTAACCAATAAGCAATGTATCTTTGAACGAAAAACCGACACCGAACGTGTTCTTGTAGCAATAAATGCTGATGAACAGCCTTTCACAGCCCACTTCGATGCTGGCTGCGGTATGGCAATCGACCTCATCACCGGCAAAACCCACGACTTCGGAGGTGGTTCTTTGCTCCCACCTTACAGTGCACAATTCTGGAAGATGGAGCGATAACCGTTGGGTATATTTATGGTGCCCCTGAGGGAATATAGATACAGACAATACAAAACTCACTCTCGCTCGTCTCGAACGCAGGAGTACTAACCTCAAATAAATGTGGAACAACCCCGGGAGGATATAGGCATAACATATCAAACCGTTTGAGAACGCGAGCACTTAATGAGTTAAAAAAAGGGAAAGTAAAATGTATTATATTTTACTTTCCCTTTTTTAACGAATTTAGTACTCTTGCGTTCGAGACGAGCGAGAGCGGGTTTGGTATGTTATGCCTATATCCTCCCGGGGTTGTTCCACATTTATTTTCGCTAAGTGCTCGCGTTCTCAAACGGTTTTGTATTGTCTGTACCTATATTCCCTCAGGGGCACCATAAATATACCCATAGGTTATCTACTTATATTTCAGTTTGTGTTTCTTCAGGTAGGAGCGAAGAACCATCTTTTCTGGGATACGCTTTAGGACGATTTGGATTTCTTCGTGCTTGGCAAGGGGTTGCACAAGGACGCTTCGAACACCTGCATTGTTAGCTCCCCAGATATCAGTAAAAATCTGGTCACCTACAAAAAGGGTATTCATCTCGTCAGTACCCATAAACTTCATAGCGGCTTTGTAACCTTTTGCTAAAGGCTTGCCTGCCTTGTGAATATAGTGACAACCAAGACCTTCGTTGAAGGACTTGACGCGCTCTTCATCATTGTTAGATAAAAAGCAAATTTCAAATCCCATAGTTTGTAATCTTGAAATGAGAGATATAGCCCTTTCGTCAGCAGGAGCATCATGCTCTACAAGGGTGTTGTCTATGTCGAATATAATACCTCTATATCCTAATAGGTAATACTTTTTGAAATTTATACAGTAGGTTGATACAAAATAATCTTTTGGATATAGTCCTCTATACATCTATATTGTCTCCTTTTATTGGTGAAAAAAATCGTATATATACTTTGCTGTGCTAGCAGGAATCTCTGGCAGATTGCAAAGTTCTTCATAAGTTGCTTCTCTTATATTATCAACATCTTTAAAATATTTCAACAAAGCTTTTCTTCTGGCAGGTCCTACTCCTGGTATCTCATCTAATATGGAGTGTATCTGATTTTGTCTTCTCAGTTGTTTGTGATACTCAATGGCAAATCTATGCGCCTCATCCTGAAGAGCAGTTATCATAAGTATTGCCTCGCTACCTTTTGGAAATTCAACCTCTTTGTTTTTATAATACAAGGCTCTTGTTCGGTGGTTGTCATCCTTCACCATGCCACAGACTGGTATGTCAATACCCAGACTATCCAGAACCATGAGAGCTACATTTACCTGACCTTTTCCACCATCCATCATAATCACATCTGGCAATACATTTAATTTCTCATCTGTAAATCTTCTAGATAATACTTCTTTCATAGATGCATAATCATCTGGTCCCGTAACTGTTCTAAGACGAAACTTTCGGTAAGCATTTTTCTTTGGTTTACCCTGTTCGAAAACTACCATAGATGCTACTGACAATACACCTGATATGTTAGATATATCAAAGGCCTCCATTCTACTGGCGCTAGGTATGCCCAATATATCAGCTATCTCTTTACATGCACCTATTGTACGTTTTTCCTGACGCTTAATTCGTTCCATATCTTTCGCCAGAACCAGCTTTGCATTGTCGGTAGCAAGATCCAGCATCTTCTTTTTATCACCTATTTTCGGCACCGTAAGCTTTACCAGACTACCTCTTCTATCAGACAAATATGCTTCTATTAGTTCTTTTCCCTCAATTTCTACCGGAACAACAACCTCCTTTGGTAAATATGGAGTTCCTGCATAAAACTGTTCCACAAAAGCAGCCAATATATCTGACACATCATCGCCTTCACTCACACTCATATGATGGTGTTCTCTTCCGAGTAACTTGCCATCTCTGACAAAGAATATAGAAACAACTGTATCTGTTTCATTGGAAGCACATGCTATAACATCTCTATCCTCACCTGTTGTATTATTCATTTTCTGTTTGTCAGCTATGTGTTTGATACTCTCAATTAAATCTCTAACTTCTGCAGCTTTTTCAAATTCCATTTCTTCAGAGTACCTTTTCATTTCTGCAGTAAGACTTGCTATGGTGTCTTTATAATCTCCATTCAAAAAACTCATAGCGCGGTTTATATTTTCTCTGTAATCCTCTTTCGATATATATCCATTGCAGGGAGCATTACACTGTCCAATCTGATAATACAAACAAGGCCTGTCTTTTCCCATTTCCTTTGGGAGACGCTTAGAGCATGTTCGTAATTTGTATAATCTATTTAATAATTCAATTATATCCTTTACCGCTTTTACATTCGTATAAGGACCAAAGTATTTAGACTTGTTCCGTTTCATACTGTGACTATATAAAAGTTTGGGGTAATCCTCCTCAACTGTAACCTTAATATAAGGATACCCCTTATCGTCAGTTAATAGCGTATTGTATTTAGGTCTGTATTCCTTAATAAAATTGCATTCTAAAACCAAAGCTTCCATTTCCGAAGATGTAACTATATATTCGAAGTAAGCTATTTGCTCAACCATTCTACTTATCTTGGCTGAATTGTTATGCCCATGGCCTGTGCGAAAATATTGTCTCACTCTATTGTGAAGATTTACTGCTTTCCCCACATACAAAATATTGTCATGGGAATCATGCATTATATATACCCCTGGACTATTGGGCAGCTTTTTTAATTCTTCTTCAATGTCAAATATTCTTTCTTCCACAACAATACTCCCTTAAACTCTTGGTCTGGAACCCAATATTTATAACTACTGGATATGAAACTCAAATCACATCTAAGTAGTATTATAATACAAAAAAGGGCAGAAAGAAAGGAGGTATCATTACGATACCTCCAATTATGATAAAGGTTTTTTTGTGTCAAATATTATAAAAGATCTGCTCTTAGCTTCTTGATAACCTGAAGAGTCTTAGCTCTAAGCTCTTCTGCCTCGTACAATGGAAGCATATTTGTTTTATCAAGCTTCGCAGCAACTACCGCATCAAGCCAATCATTTACGTATGCCTGAACATAGTTAACGTTCTCATCTGACTTATCCTTAAGTGCGATAATAATGTTATTGATGTTCTCGATAACATTTGGTGTCTGAGCCATATTAGATACAGGAGTCTGTGAACCCTCATCTGAAAGCTCTATAACCTTACCAGTCTTAGTAATGATAACCTTCTTGTTAGGAGCTGACTCTGGCTTAGCCTGTCCTGCACCCTTCTTATCAAGAAGCTTCTCTACTACTTTTACGAGACACACAACGCTGTATGTACTCTCCTCTGGTGTCTGTTTTTCATTGCCCTTATCCTCATACTGATACCAAAGCCACTCTGACTTTAAGAGCATTTCCTCTATCTTGGTATCTGATAAAAGCTTCTTAAGATCTGGATCCATAGTAGGTGCTGCATTCTTGTTAAAGAATTTACCACCACTTGGCTGTGCTTCTGCCTTCTTATACTTAGCAGGTACAACTATATCTGCGTAAGTCTTCATAAGGTATTTCTCAGCCTTCTTAGGATCGTAGTTGTTGTTAATGATATTGACAATGCCACTGTTAAGACCATGTACTATCATATCCTCTGCTGCAAGGAATACGAGTGCCTTCTGTCTGTCATCTATCATCTGCTTAATCTCATAATTTGTCTTAGATTTTTCTAAGATAGAATTCTTTCTAACCTTAAATGCTTTAATCTTTTCCTTAACGCTGAAGAATAACTTAAGGAGTGTAGGATTTGCATTTACATAGTTGTTAATCCAAGTAATTTCTACATACTGGTGTTCAATCTTGTTAGAAATTTCATATACGTTGTATCCATCAAAGATAACATTGAGAGTAGTATAAAGAAGCTCGAGAACCTCATACTTCTCCTCCCATGAACGAGTTGACATATCCTGAGTAACAAGCTCTTTAATACCACACTCATAAAATACCAAATTATACTCGTAAAGACCTTCAAAAATGTTAGTCTTATCCTTGAGTGATGTACCTGCACCAAGAACCTGAATATTTCTCTTCATATTTGGTTCGTTCTCTATGTACTGATAAACCTTCTTAACGAAGCTAGATACCTCTGAGATAAGAGTATCTATTCTCTTGTTGTAAATTTCCTGCTTAGAAATTGCATTTACAACGCTTCTGCTAAGTACGCTGGTGTTCTGAGCAGAATTACAGTTACGAATAAGCTCCTTGAAGCTCTCATATACTGACATATTGTCAATTGGAATATACTCTGCATTGAGTCCATAGAACTCGAAAGCCTTGTTGAAATCTCTGTTGTTAATGTATGCATTGAAAAGACCGATACTAAACTGAATCTTGTAATCGTTGCCCACATGTGGATCCTCAACAACGTAGTCAAAAAGTACTTCCAGGTTGTTCATATATGCATCGGAGTTTGCCTCGTCTGCTGGAATACCCATCTCCATAATAACATTGATGAGATCCAGATAACCCATAATAGCCTTATCAAAGTTCTTAGGTCTGTCATCATCCTCAAGAATCTGATAGCTAACATTGATAAGAAGTGGTGCGATTCTCTCACCTATAAGTCTCATAGCATCTGCAAACTTCTCTCTCTGGTAGAGATAGATAAGCCATATACTATAACGATAAATACCTGATGTACTGATAGGTGCATCAATATCAGTTGGATCGATATCACCATAAACAAACTTAAATAATGGCTCAATCCACTCTTCAATCTCATAACGACCTGTAGCCTTAATGTTCTCGTCGACGAACTCTCCTAACTCATAGAGCTTAGCACACTGTGCCTTAACGTCCTCATCAACCATCATATTGGCCAAATCAAAGTTACTATCCTTAAGATAGTCAATAACTAATGCGTAAAATCCATCTTCAACCTGCTCATTGAGGAATCTGATAAGGAGACCCTTATTATTAGAAGCAGCAATAGAAAGCACATTGTTATCTGAACCTGTTGTAATATTTGCTGGTAATGCCATAAGATACAAACCCCCTTATAATTATAATTAACTATATTCATTTTATAACAAAAAAAGTCAAGGTGTCAATATGGTTTTTGGCACTTTCTCATAATTGGCATTGTGCATAATACACAAAACTTTTCCACCAATTTTTTTTGATTTTTTTAGTAAAAATGCACACAGCATCTATTTTGCCATGGTTCACAAAATAAATTTTGTGCTAAAATCCTGCCATTTTTAACAGCTCTCTGGCATTGGTAGTAGTACACCTGCCATCTTTTATTCTATAATCAAACTTAAGCTCACCATCTTCGTAGTACTCCTCAAAGTGGTAATTGGTTGCCATCTCACCTGTTTTGTCGGTGATTGTGCACAATTCAAAATCATGAGTAGACACCATAGCAATAGATTTATCTCCCGAAAGTTTAGTAATGGCCTCTGTTGCACCCACTATTCTATCTGCAGAATTGGTACCCTTAAATATCTCATCTATAAAACATATCATAGGTTTTTCCAGTTGCCTATATTCAGCCATAGCCTTTATGCGAAGAATCTCTGCGTAGAAAGTTGATATACCATGAGCAACATCATCCGTAACCCTCATAGATGTAAATATCTTCATATAACCTGCTATAAGTTTTTTTCCACATATAGGAGCACCCATATATGCCAATGCCAAATTCACAGCCAAGGTTCGCAAAAAGGTTGTCTTTCCAGACATATTAGATCCTGTAATTATAGTTATGCCATTCTTAATGTTTGCACTATTTGACACTACCTGTTCAGGATTAATGAGAGGATGATAAAGTTCTTCACAAGTAAGACTTAGTCTTTTGGACTCTTCCTGTAAAACCTCTGCCCATCCCACTTGCCTTGTCATGCCTATAACAGCAAGAGACATCAACTCCTCCATCTCTCCTATTGCACTAAAAGAATCCTTCACGTGCTTGCCATAGTTTGACTTCCATTTGCACACACTTGACGCGATATGATAATCCCAAAGGCAAATTCCAGAAAGTACCTGATGTATCAAAGGATTATATGCTATGTTATATGCCTGAGTTAACTGTTTAAGCTTCCTGAATGCCTTTATGGCACCCTTATCTCCACAAACTTTATTTTTTATCTCTTGGAGAATATCTGATTTGTACTCCGCCTCACCTATAACCTCCATCATATCAAGATAATCTTCTAAAGAAAAAACAATCCCATATACAGGCATAATAACTCTGTCTGTCACGGTTTTAGTAAGCCATGAGAAAGACAAAATCACAAAGAAAACAGCCAAAGGAATAATGTGACTAAATACACCTATAACCCAAAGCAAACAAGCTGCAATAAAAATAACCGGTGCAATAAATTTTATGACATTTGCCCACCCCGGCAGATTTCCTATAGATTCATCCTCACAATATTTTGAAAATTCTTCCACACTAAATTTCTTTTTTCTGTTGGAAAGTCTAACTCCTGCACTCTCAAAATCAACAGCAAAGTCCTCTTTTGACATAAGCTCCGAAATTGCTTCATTTCTTCTTGGAATTTTGTTCACATCTAACTCCTGAAGCTTCATATCTTTTACCAGCCTGCAAATACCATCCTCGGTATGGGCAACATTTATCATCTGAAAAAGAGAATTGTCCCCTAACAAATCCAAATCCAAAGAAACCGTATCTTCAGCTTCAACAAACTCCTTTCCGGTAATAGAAAGCTCCCTCCACTGATTATTAAATCTTTTTAAATATGTCTCTACCACATCCAGCTTACTTTTTTCAATATCTGTATCCCTGGCAACATCATTGTGAATTTTTATTAAGACAACAAAAGTGAGCAGCAATATAGCTCCTATTATTCCTGCCCACACCAAATCATCTGATACACCCACAATGAGCAAACCAGCTCCCAAAAGGAAGCTAATTACCCTAAATGTAGATATTGTTGAATATTTACTTTGTAACCCTTTTATATTTGAAGAAAGTTCATCCTTTTTTTTAGTAAACTTATCCCTCATATGAACATTTAGCATACTATACCCCTCGATTATAATTGTGATTATTCCCCAGCTGTCTCTGATGTTTCTTCTGATTTTTCATTATCTAAATCAGCTGATTTTTCTGTAACCTTTTCTTCTTTTTTATTTTCTTTTTTCTCAACCTTCTTTTTTGACTCCACAGCATTTTTGTTGTTTGCTTGTCTGTCCTTGGAAGATTGAATAATCTTTTTTGCTGCTTCATGATCCGAAGTCATATACATAACTATGGCAGTTGCAGCAAACAACACACCAATAACTATACATATTATACCCGCTGTTTTATTATTCATAGCCCAAAGCCCACAACCAACTAAGGTAATAAGAACTGCACATTTAAGATAATTTTTTTCTGCTTCAAGTAATGGTCTTTTCACAATATTTCCTCCAAAAAACAATTATATTCTTTAGAATAACATACTAAAGTTTACTTATCAAACAAATATTACCTAAAGTCACACTCTTTTCACATATAGTCATCCTTATATTAACACTATAGTTCTTGATTTTTATCCCTCATTGTATTAGAATATTATTTAATAAAAATGTACAGAATATAATATATGAAAAGGAGAACTAATATGGGTAAAGTATTAAAAGGCGTTGCAAAGTTTGCTGTAGCAACTGCTGCTATCGGTGGATTATGTTATGTATTTAAAGATCAAATCAAAGAGAGCAAAGTATACAAGGAGCATGATATTGACTCCAAAATTCAAAAAGTAAAAACTACTATCAAGGAAAAAATGCCTAAGTTTTTTGCCGATGAAGAAGCTATCGTTGAGGAAGGCGAGATTTTCGTTGACGATGCAAACATCACAGCCGAGGACATGGAAAGAGATTACGTAGACATTGATGCTGACATATCCGAGGCACCTGTTGAAGAAGCTGTTTCTGCAGCTGTTCCAACTATAGAGATATAGTAAGACACTTTTTATGGTGTCGTTATACCAATAAAACAAAAAACCACTGGTTATAACGATCTAACTTTTGGAGATTCGATTATTATAACCGGTGGTTTTTTATGTCTATAATTTTATTAATTTATTCATATCCTGATAGAACTTTGGATAGGATATATCTACGCATTCTGCACCAACTATTTCAGTTTCACCCCGAGCATTCATAGCAGCCACTGCAAAGCTCATAGCTATTCTATGGTCAAGCTTGCTGTCTATTATTGCGCCATGAAGTTCTTTTCCTCCTCGGATAATCATACCATCTTCTGTGGCTTCTATATCTGCTCCCATGGCCTTTAGATTATCAACCATAACATCAATACGATTAGACTCCTTAACCTTCAGTTCCTGGGCATCCTTTATAACTGTTTTTCCTGCAGCAAAGCAAGCAAGTATAGCGATAGCAGGTATCTCATCTATAAGGGTTGGAATAATGTCTCCTCCTATAACACAGCCTTTTAATTCTGATGTTTTAACTGTTATGTCCGCTGTTGGCTCACCCACCTGATTTGATGATTCCTCAACAATAATATCAGCACCCATAGCCCGACAAACCCTTATAATGCCATCTCTGGTTGGATTTATACCAACATTTTTTATTGTAATACAGGAATCCGGTGTAATGAGTCCTGCCACTATAAAATAAGCAGCCGACGATATATCTCCTGGCACAATAACCTTTTTTGCAAAAAGCTCATCAGAAGGTTTTACAATGGAAGTTTTACCTTCACACTTAATATCTACCCCAAATTCCTCAAACATGAGTTCAGTGTGATTACGACTTACAGCAGGCTCTGTTACAGAGGTTTCTCCCTCTGCATAAAGACCTGCAAATAGCACTGCAGACTTAACCTGGGCAGATGCCACAGGAGAATCATAGTTTATTCCCTTCAATGCCTGTCCTTTTATAATGAGAGGTGCACAATCATTTCCCAACTCGCTCTCTATATCTGCTCCCATCATAGAAAGAGGAGTCATAATTCTTTTCATAGGTCTTTTCTGTATAGACGCATCTCCTATAATTTTTGAAGTAAAATTCTGAGCCGCCAAGATACCTGACATAAGTCTGGTAGTAGTACCACTATTTCCTACATCCAAAGTATCTTTAGGTGCCACAAGGCCCCTTAACCCTCTACCTTTTATAGTAACTACACTTCCATTATTTTCAATCTCTACCCCCATCTTCCTAAAACAATCGATGGAAGAAAGACAATCCGCCCCCTGAAGGAATCCATAAACCTCTGTAGTACCTTTCGCAAGAGAACCAAGCATTATACTTCTATGGGATATTGATTTATCTCCCGGCACTGTAACCTCTCCGGAAAATCCTTTAACTCTCTTTATTTTCATAGCAATCTCCGTATCACATAATTTTCTTTAAACATAATATAGCATCCAGCAAAATATAGCAAGGAAAAGTAGTATTTTACCACTCTGTGTGGTAAACTAATTTCATAAAAATGGAGGAACATATTTTATGGATAGATTAACTAATTTATTAGAAAAGGGAAAAACCCAATTTCACTTAGTTGCAGAATGTAGCAGCTACCTACAGGAACAAGGTTTTATAATACTTGATATGGCAAAGGATTGGAATCTCACACCTGGAGGAAAATATATTGTACAGCCTTTTTCCTCTATGCTTGTTGCTTTTGTATACGGCGAATCTGCCACTTCCCTTCGTTTGGCCTGCGGACACACAGACTTCCCAATGCTCAAACTAAAATATAACCCAGAGATATCTAAAGAAGGTTATCTTTTAGCCAACGTGGAACCCTATGGAGGACTAATAACAAGCACCTGGTTTGACAGACCACTTGGTTTAGCAGGAAAGGTTATAACAAAAGGCTCCGATGCCTTCCATCCTAAGTCTACACTTTTTGATTCGGAAAAACCTGTATTTATTATTCCTAATCTGGCACCTCATTTAAAGAAGGACAAAAACCAGGATATAGATGTTCAAAAGGAGCTTATACCCCTCTTCGCCACAACAGAAAAAAAGCAGGAAGATAACCTTCTTCAAAACTACATCGCTTCCAAGCTTTCAATAGGTAAAGATGATATTTTAGATTACGACTTATACCTTTATATATGTGACAAACCAGAATATTTAGGTATAAATGACGAGTTCTTATCCTCTGCAAGAATCGATAATATATCTTCTGTTTCCGCTATCATTGAAGCACTTGTACAAGTTCAAAATCATAACTGTATAACAATAGGCGCTTTATTTGATAACGAGGAGGTGGGCAGTCGTTCCAAACAGGGGGCTGACTCTCTTTTACTAAGGGATATACTTAATCGAATAGCTCCTGATAAAAGTTTTTACAAGGATGCTTTTAACCTATCTATCGATGTAGCTCACGGAACTCATCCAAACTATCCGGAAAAAAGTGATATTACCAACAAGGTAATTTTAGGATCCGGTGTTGTTTTAAAAACCAGTGCTTCACAGCGCTACGTAACAGACAGCGAAGCAAGTGGTATTATAACAGCTTTATGTACTGAAAAAAATATCAAGCTACAAAAAGCAGTCAACAAATCAGGAATGCCTGGTGGACAGACCTTAGGACCTATTATGTCCTCATATATACCTGTCAGATCCGTAGATATAGGTATTCCAATGTTGGCTATGCATTCAGCAAGAGAGTTAATTCACCGCAATGATTATATCTCTCTGGTTGATCTTGTGACAAAATATTATGAGTACTAGATTTACCTAGTACTCATATATAAGTCTGTCAATCCAATCGATAAACATGGTAGAATTGGCATTATATATAATATCTTTTGTGGTATAAGGATCGTCAGTAATAATACTATCCACATCTAAAAGCAATAGTTCTTTAATATTTGCCTCACTATTTACAGTCCAGGCAAATATTTTTTTGCCCTTTTTGTGAATCCTTTCAACCATATCCGGAGTGATAAAACGATACTTAATGCTATACCCATCCGCATATTCCATCGTTTCTATAGGACCAATAACCATAGAAATAATATATAGCGTCTCTATATTTTCGTTTATGAGTTTGACTTCCTTTAAGGTATTATAATCCATTGATGCAACGATACATCTATCCTCGTAATCATACTCCTCAATAAGAGCCAACACTGTTTCCACATAATTTTGGTCAGTTTCTGCCGGTTTTAGTTCGATATTATAAAACACCCTGTGCTCTTTGCCATACACAAGTGCTTCTTCAAGAGTTGGAACTCTCTCTCCTGCAAATTCCAGAGAAAAATGACTTCCTGCATCCAAATTACTAATGTAATCATAATTAGTTTCACCCACCATTTTATCCACACCAGTAGTTCTGATTAAGTTATCATCATGCATCAACACAAGAACCCCATCAGCGGTTTGCCTTACATCTATCTCCACAATATCCGCCTGATTTTCCACTGCCTTTTCAATGGCAGCCATAGTATTTTCTGGTGCATTTGCAGAATCACCTCTGTGGGCAGTAACATCAGCCCTTGTTGAATATACGATATTTAAATTCACCTTATTACTGGTAGCTAGATAAATATATGTTCCATTTAAAAGTATTGCAATCGCCATTACCACGCAAAAAGACATTCTTTCTTTTTTCTTTTTTTCTTCAGGAGTAAGTTCTCTTTTCTTCCTTTTTTTGTTTCGTTTTTTCTTAACCTCCAAATACTCATTATAGCTATCATCGCCCTCTAACTCATAAAATCTTCTACAGATATATGCATAAATAAGAGGCGTAGATATTATAGAAAACATCAGATATACCACTAGGAATATTATCTGTATCGCTATTTGAAAGGCGAATCTAAAGGTCTTATGAGGGACAACAACAGCCAGTATCTTTCCTATGGCCGTAACTAAGGTTCCCTGCAATAATATATGCAAAAGGTTAATGATAATATTGCATAAAAGCAATCCAACCAGCACCTTTATAAAATGGCTTTTTATTAACTGCTTACTCATTTTTCGTGCGGTCTTATAATCCATTTTATAAAGAGTATAGTAATTAAAAGAAAAAAGTCTAAGCAATGACACAAAACAAAGAATAATATATAACAGCAAGGTCACATTAATAAATACCTTGTTTTCTCTAAGAAAATTCACAAAAAATTCTGGTAGTTTTATACCAACTAAGGTTCCAGATATCATGACTGTATAGGTAAAAGGAAGAACGAGAAGCACATAAACTATAGCTCCCATATTTCTGGGATTGAGCACTCGAAGGGAATTGGCCACCGCCTTAAGAAATATAACCACGGCACTGACCTTTTCCTCCCTATGTGATGCTTCCATAGCATATATAAGTCCTGATATATTTATTAACAAATATGCCGTAAGCGCCAATAAAATAATAAATAGAAAAGCATAGGTTGTAGGCTCCTTAAAATACTGCCCCATAGTTTCTGTAGTTAAAAAATCAATATTAGCCAATTCAACTGATGAATTTAACACAAAATACAAAAAAGGAGTTAAAACGGCAACAGAAAGTAGTTTGAACATTATTTCAAACAATAAAATAGAGGGAAAATTAAACTTAAACATTTTTAGACTTTCTCTTAATGTTTTCATTTAATTTTCCCCCCTTCTTTTTATCTTATTAGCATAGCATCTCCAAAGGAAAAAAATCTATACTTTTCTTCAACTGCAACCTTATATGCATCCAGTATTTTTTCCCTATTATAAAGGGCCGACACCAGCATCAGAAGTGTTGATTCTGGCAAATGAAAGTTAGTTATCAAATTATCAACTATCTTAAACTTATAACCAGGATATATAAATATATCTGTCCAACCACTACATGGCTTTATTCTGCCATCTTTCTCAGCCGCTGTCTCCAGAGTCCTTGTACTTGTAGTTCCTACTGATATTATTTTTCCACCTGTTGCTTTAGTCTCATTGATTGTCTCGGCAGCCGCCTCGTCTATTATATAAAATTCACTGTGCATATGATGCTCAAGTATATTATCTACCTTAACCGGCCTAAATGTACCAAGTCCCACATGAAGAGTTACTCTGGCTATTTTCACACCCTTATTCTCTACCTGGGCAAGTAATTCCTCGGTAAAATGAAGTCCTGCTGTAGGAGCTGCTGCGGAGCCTGCGTTCTTAGCATATACGGTCTGATATCTATTTTTGTCCTCCAACTTATGAGTTATATATGGCGGAAGAGGCATCTGTCCAAGGTCATCTAACACCTCTTCAAATATGCCATCATATTCAAATTTTACCAGCCTGTTGCCTTCCTCCACAATATCAGTTACCTCTGCAACAAGCTTACCATTGCCAAAGCTGATTCTCGCTCCTGGTCTTGCCTTCTTTCCCGGTTTCACCAAGGTTTCCCAAACATTGTCACTGTGACGTTTTAGCAAAAGCACCTCAATAGATGCACCTGTATCCTCCTTGACACCAATAAGTCTTGCTGGCAACACCTTAGTCTCATTTATAACCAGACAATCACCTGGTTCTAAATAATCAACAATATTATGGAAATATCTATGTTCCAAATTATCATTTGCCCTATCTAAAACCATAAGCCTAGAATCACTCCTCTTAAGAAGGGGATCCTGCGCTATGAGTTCCTCTGGCAAATTATAATAAAAATCACTTAACTTCATCTCTACCTCCAATCCAAGGCTGACACCACCAAAGGTACCTGCAGGGATGTGTTATGCTCTGATTTCAATGCCCAACTTACCAAGTTCTGCAAGGATTTTCTCTATGATGGCACTTACTTCAGCATCCTCCAAGGTTCTATCCTTCGCTCTGAAGGTCATAGTATAGGCTACTGATTTTTTGCCCTCAGCAACCTGCTCACCCTCATAAACATCAAAGAGCTTACAAGTTTCAAGGAGCTTACCACCGCATTTCTTGATAACCTTTTCAATCTGACCTACAAAGATAGTCTTATCTACAACCAGTGATAAATCTCTTGTCATTCCTGGGAATTTAGCAATACCCTCGTACTTTCTGTCAAAGGTTGAAAGCATAGTAACGGTGTCCATATCAAGAACTGCAATGTATACTTCACCCTTTATATCATAGTTATCACCAACTTCAGGATGAAGCTGTCCCATATAACCGATATCCATTTTACCCTTCTTCATAGCAGCCTGTCTGCCAGGGTGAAGGAATGGATGCTCTGTTGTTGGCTCAAACTCAACAGTTCCACCAAAGCCAAGCTTGTCAAACATTTCCTCAACAACACCCTTAAGAGTAAAGAAGTCACCTTCTCCATACATGCCCATAGTAAGCTTCATCTTCTCATCAGGAAGCTCAGTAAGTGGAAGGGTTTTTGGAATGTATATGTTAGCAAGCTCGTAAAGTCTTGCGGTTTTGTTACGTCTATTGTAGTTTGTAGCAAGAGACGTAAGAAGTCCGTTAAGAGATATTGTTCTCATAATTGAGAAATCTTCTCCAAGGGGATTCATAATCTCAATTGCATTTCTGTATGGTGAATCTGCAGGCAAAAGAAGCTTATCAAATACCTTTGGACTCTCAAAGGAATAGCACATTCCACCCGAAAAACCATTACTCTCACAGATTGTTCTAACCACATCATTTATTCTCTCAGCATAGCTTTTCTTACCTGTTGTAGACTCGCCTCGTGGAAGTGTCACCGGAATATTATCGTAGCCATAGAAACGTGCAACCTCTTCAGCAAGATCTGCCATACAATTAAGATCCTGTCTAAATGTAGGAATTGTGAGCTGATTAGTATTTGCATCGTATTTAAGGCCAAGTCTGTCAAAATACTTAAGCATCTGTTCTGCTGACACATCTGTACCAAGTAAGTTATTCATCTTGTCCGGCTCAAATGGCAACTGCTTTTCACTAACTGGATTTGCGTAGGCATCAACCACACCATCTACTACCTCTCCACATCCAAGCTCCTCAATCAGCTGACAAGCTCTGTTAATTGCTTCAAGGGCAAGGTTTGGATCAAGGCCCTTTACAAACTTAGATGAAGCATCTGTTGAAAGACCTATTCTCTTTGTTGAAAGTCTGATGTTTGTTCCATCAAAACAAGCAGCCTCGAAAAGAAGTGTCTTAATACTATCCGTTACCATTGAGTTTTCTCCACCCATAATACCTGCAATAGCTACTTCCTTTTCTCCGTCACATATCATAAGTACATCCTTGTCCAGAGTTCTCTCCTGACCATCAAGGGTAGTAAACTTATCTCCATCCTTAGCACGTCTTACTACTATCTTATTACCAGCGATTGTATCAAGATCAAAGGCATGCATTGGCTGACCATACTCTTCCATAACATAGTTAGTTATATCAACCAAATTGTTGATTGAACGAATACCCTGGGCCGCAAGTCTCTCTCTCATCCACTTAGGTGATGGTCCAATCTTTATATTCTTAACTACTCTTGCCACATATCTTGGGCAAAGGTCTTTGTCCTGTACTTCAACTGAAATGTAATCATTTACATTTCCACCGGAACCTTTTACCTCTACTATAGGAGGAACAAAATCCTTCTCAAAAGTAGCTGCAACTTCTCTAGCCATACCTATCATCGAGAAACAATCTACTCTGTTTGATGTAATCTCATACTCTACCACCGCGTCATTAAGTCCAAGTGCTGCAACTGCATTATCTCCCGGCTTAACTCCTGAATCCTCTGGAAATACATATACGCCATCTTCTGGTGCTTCCGGATAGAAATCTCTTGAAGAACCGAGTTCCTCAATTCCACACATCATACCATTTGATTCAACACCACGAAGCTTACCCTTTTTAATCTTGATACCATCCGGATATTCGTTGTTGTCACCATGAGCAGCAGCTACTTTTCCACCATCTAAAACGAGGGGAATCATATCTCCCACCTTAACATTCTTTGCACCGGTTACAATCTGAAGGGTCTCTGTGCCAATATTTACCTGACACACCACAAGCTTGTCAGCATCTGGGTGCTGCTCCATAGTTTCTATCTTACCAACTACTATTTTCTCAAGATTCTTGTCCTTTTTCTCATAGCACTCAACGTGTGAGCCAGAGAGTGTCATTTTATCTACGAATTCATTTATCTCTACGTCCAAATCAGGAACATATACTTTAATCCATGATATAGGTGTATTCATAACTTTACCTCAACTTTCTTATAATTATTATCAGCGCAAAAGGCCTTTTCCTAGAACTGGCTTAAAAATCTTACATCGTTCTCATAGAGAAGTCTCATATCATCAATTTCATACTTGAGGAGTGTCACTCTTTCAAGTCCAATTCCAAAAGCAAATCCTGAATATACCTCTGGGTCAATACCACACATTTCAAGAACATGTGGATGTACCATACCACAACCAAGTATCTCTATCCAGCCACTGCCCTTACACACTCTACATCCCTTACCACCACACTTAAAGCAAGTGATATCAACCTCTGCTGATGGCTCTGTAAATGGGAAGTGGTGTGGTCTAAACTTAGTTTTAGTCTTCTCACCAAAGAATTCCTTTGCAAACTGATCAAGGGTTCCTTTAAGGTCTGCCATAGTGATGTTCTTATCTATAACAAGTCCCTCCACCTGATGGAAGGATGGTGAATGTGTTGCATCAACTTCGTCCGAACGGAAAACTCTACCTGGTGAAAGAATTCTGATTGGAAGTTTTCCCTGCTCCATAATTCTCGCCTGAACTGGTGATGTCTGTGTTCTAAGCAATATTTCTTTATTGATATAAAATGTATCCTGCTCGTCCTTTGCCGGGTGATTTGCAGGTATATTAAGAAGTTCAAAGTTGTACTTATCGTACTCTATCTCAGGACCTGAAACCACCTCATATCCCATACCGATGAATACTCTTTCCAAATCCTCTAAAGCAATCTGGTTTGGATGTCTATGACCATCTATCTTCTTTACGCCTGGAAGGGTAACGTCGATAGTTTCCCTCTTCATCTTCTCGGCTCTTATGGCACTGTTAATAGCCTTAGTTTTTGCCTCCAGCACTTCCTCGATGGCCTGTCTTGTGTCATTAACCATCTGACCTACCTTTGGTCTGTCCTCTGGTGCAACGTCTTTCATACTCTTTAATACCTGTGTAAGCTCACCCTTCTTTCCGAGAACAGCAACCTTGATATCATTTAAGGCAGCTACATCCAAAGCAGCTTCAATCTGGGCAAGAGTAGATTCCTTGATACTCTGTAACTTCTCTTTCATCATTGTTCCTCCATTTATTTTAATGATAATAATATATATAAAAAAAGCTCCATCCCCAACTAAGGGACGAAGCATAAATCCGCGGTACCACCCTGATTCGATTAAAATATAATCGCACTTAATATGTGTAACGTACATAAACGATATATCCTACTTGTGTAAAGCAATCACCCTACAACTGTTCAAATATACGACTCCAGTGTGAAAATGAGACATATCCTTATCCTGAGGAAAGTTTCCAGCCTACGACCTTCCTTCTCTGACAGGAGCAATATATCCTTGTTGCACCTTCATTGTCTTTAAGTATTAACTTACATTAAACTATTCTAGCACATTGTTTTTTGGTGTCAAGCCTTTTTTTCCTGCTTATTCACGCCTCTGATGTAGCTTACCACATCGTCAATAAGCTCCTCTTCAACAAAATCCACCTCGTAAAAAATAACATCCGGATTAGACATGGTAAGACGATATACTTCACTAATTCTATGTGGAAACTCTTTTTTCTCAACTATATTCTTTGACAAATATTTAATAAAATCTAACTTAATTACATCTGTTCTTATAAAATAGTTTACCACCATGTAATCTCTTGTTATATAAATATTGTTTTTCTTAAAAAGCAATTGATTCTTGAGCTGTAAATTCAATTCCTCAATAATAGCATGAATGTTTCCATATTTTTCCAATTGCTTGCACTGGGCATGCAGGGAAGGATTATACCAAATAACCAATGTATACACAAATATAAGAACGCACACCAGTATTGGAGTAAGAAAGAACACATATAACATGGCTATGTATGCATGTGGATAATCCGGTTCACTAATAATGTAATCAAAACAATACCCTTTTAACAGCTCTACATCCATATCATTATCCTCAGCAAACCTGTTTATAATATGTTCCGCTGATATATCATTTCTTATTATCTTTCCCTTGATTACTGCCTTATCTATATATTCTTCAGGTTTTGTGGTCTTAATAAGAAAAATAGACATTTTATCTGTTGTAGTTGTGTAATAGTACGCCCCAGCTATCTCACCGTCAACAAAATAGTCAAAGCCTGAATAATAAAGGTCTGTAACAGTAATTTCAACATTGGTAGTGTTATCAAGATATAGCTTGGTTATGTCGGTATCATAATTCACGGTATCTGCAATAGTTACACATTTCACCTGTTCAAAAAGAGGGTGCTTTGCAAAAAGAATTGTAAGCACCAAAAAAACAACCATAGCTGGCAAGGCAATGGCTAGTGTATTCTTAAGTAATAGTTTTTCAAACTTCTTCTTACCCATAACATACCCCTTTTTCTATGAAACATCTTAACACTTATACTTAACCCATACAAGTAAAAAATAAACCGAAAATTTTTAACACATTTCTGATATATGAATACTATAAAGCATAAAGAATTTATGGAGGCAAAAAAAATGAGCGATTTATCAGCAACTTCTTGCGGATGTGGCAACAGTTTCGGCTTTGGCGGAAACAATGGCGGATGCTCTTGTATCTGGATTATTATACTTTTACTTCTTTGCGGAGGTAACAATGGTAGCGTCTTCGGTGGCGACGGTTGTGGTTCAGGTTGCGACTGCATCTGGATTATCATTCTAATTCTCTTATTTAATAATAACGGCAACAGCTATAGTCACAATGGCTACAACTGTGGTTGCTAATATATTCTACTTTTGCATCTTATAACCAAAATTATACGGTTAAATGTAGAGTATTAAATTTGTGCCAGTCAGAATTAACCCTGGCTGGCATATACCATAATAACACTGAGATTGTATTATTTCACCCTCATCAAAAATTTCCTCCTTTAATTCAAAAAAGAAATAATTCCAAGGAAGAAATCATATAGATGTATTGATAGGAGGAGCCATATGAAATCAAACATGAGAATTCACCCTTTAGACAAGTTAATATCTGACGACTCCTTATTTTTTCTTGAGGCAATGGTTCCTTTTGTAGAATTCCCCTACAAAAAACCACTGGTACTTTTCATAAAATACCGAGAACTTATGTGCATCTTAGAAAGCCTTAACAACAGGGATTACATATCATCCTGCGGTTTCGACTGTCACCCTAATTCCACCGAGGATATTTTTATTCAGATGTGCGATTTTTTGCCTGGCGATATGGTCTCCTCCATAAAACAAATGAAGCAAATGATGAGTATGATGGAAATGATGAATGCGGCCCAAGATAATAGCCACAGTTCATCACCAACCAACTCTACATCAAACAACATTTTTTCAAATAACAATTCAGGAAAAGACAGCTTATTCGAAAGTGTATTATCTATTCTAAATAACGAAGAAAGAGAGTAATATCTATGATGTTTAATCCATACAATCAAAGTAATTTTAATCGAAATCAGCAACCGCAAGCACAGAACAAACAATATAGTCAGCAAACCACCCTAACTCAAGTACGATCTGATACCAATTCAAACAGGCAGCCAGACATCAACAATCTATCTTCTGACGAGCGCTTTAACAGTAACCCCAAGCTTAAAGATATAGACCCTCTAAAGCTTAAAATCATCATGGAAATAAAACAAAAAAGTAAGGACAAGTCAATGGAGGAATTACTACCTGAGATAATGAAGGTAAATCAAGAGTTAAACAGAAGAAATATGGCATTTACAAAAAAAGAAACAGTATTGTTATTAGAAGTTATAGAGGAGAGTTTATCTCCCGAAGAAAAGAAAAAGTTTAATATGCTTAAGGGATTTATGAACATGTAAGTTTACATTAAATTTACAAAGCGGAGAATATACATTGTACATTCTCCGCTTGAAAGTTGCGATGTGCTGTAAAGGCTATGCTATACTTTTCTTTTTTACAACTCCTAACCAAATGCAACTGATAAAGAGAGCTACCATAGCAATATAGTAAATATAAATACCTACTCCCCAATCATAACTACTGCTAGGAACCACGCCCCTATCAAGAAAATCCCATCTCAGTAAACTAACACCTGCAAAGGTAAGTATATCGAAGACTATTGTTGCTACAGGTTTCTTTCGCAAAGTATTTACGAATGCAAGAAGAGTAAACAATGCAATAAGAGATATAATAACCAGATACATTATACCTTCTCCTTCTCTCAACTCATCCCTGTGCACAAAATAAATTCTGGCATACTCAGCAAGATTAACATTTTTTAAATCTCCGTATGTAAGATTGAGTTCCTCATCTGCTACCTCATCTTCATATTTTTCTATACGTTCTTTATAATCCTTTGTGGCAGTAGTAAATGGTAGTATAAATGCAACAATCATCAATATTGAGCAAATCAACGTAACCATAAATACCTTCTTTAAATTATCTGTTTGGTTGTTAGCAGCATAATTATTTTGTAAGTTATCCATAAATGTACCTTCCTTCCTAATCACTTAATGAGTCAATCCATTGCTCAGCCAACTTAATAAGCTCCTTCTTCTCATAACTGTCTTCTTGCAGCTTAATTACCTGTATAATCAACGCCTCCTTTACTACAGAATTCGGCGCATCGATTAAACATTCTACATCCTTAAGCTTAAACCCTAACCTTTGATATCGTTTAATCAAAGCAATTCTCTCTTGTGCTTCACTGTCATACAACAAATATCCATATTTGTTTTTACCCGACGGTGCAACCAGACCCCTTTTCTCGTAGCCTTGTACTGCTCGTCTTGTTACACCAACAGTGTCGCAAACTTCATGTAAAGTTTTTATCTCGCGCATATACTCCTCCCTTTATCTCTAGCCTAGAACTGCACGCTTGGTGCTGTCAAAGACTTTTTTATTTGGAGAATAAAATTGAAATTCTCCTGTAAGAGAGTTTGTAAATTTCGCGAATTATTTTTGAGAATACTATAGCTACGCAAGGAAATTTATCTACAATGTAGTAAGTTCAACATCGATATAAATCTCAAGGTCTCTATCAATAAAATACTTGCAATGCATACATAAAAATGTTACTCTATTTTAAAGCATTAATTTTCAATTCTATTTTCGGCGGTTTCTCCGCTCTATCTATATTTCTTAGAATCACAGAACTTCAATGCTTTATTACCCATTTAATTAAAGCAGCGAGGATTTATGATTTTTGAGATGTGGTATCAGTCCTCCTGCTACATAAAAAAAGGAGGACAATATGAGCAAAAGACAAAAAAAAGAAAAAATCAGGCGGTGGTTAAAAATATGAGTATATATGAATATGATGAAGAACTACATATAAAGACCATGATGGACATCGGCAGGGAAGAAGGTCGTCTCGAAGGAATTCGTGGAACAGTTGTTGCACTTAGAAGTATGGGTAGCGATGACGAAACCATTGTCCAAAAGTTAATTGACATATATGGCATTACCACCGAGGTAGCCAACAGGCTTATTGAAGTATAGGCTTTAATGTGTACTACAAATAAAGAGGTAGATGTTTACAAGAAATATCTACCTCTTTATTGTTAAATTCTTTATATTTTATTGTATCATTGCTGAATACCTTTTTTTATTCTTTCAAATAAATAATATCCTTATTAAAATCAGCTAAAACGCTTCTCACATCTTCCATATCTTCATCATATACATCACCACCATCTTTGTTACCACAAGCACACAAAGAAAGAATCAAACTCGCACCAAGTAAAATAGTAAACGTTTTTTTCATAAAAAACCTCCTATGTATTGTTTTATCCGTAGTTCTTAAATACAGATTAAAACTGCACGTTTGGTGCAGGCAAGGATTTTTTATAGCTACATCACTGTTCCCAACGTGCACTCAACAACTTTCTACCCCTCTTTCCCCGCCATCGGCGAGTAAAAGATGTGGTGCCCCTTGTGGGTGCCTGAACATCTTTTACTCCAAGGTCCTAATCTTTCTACCTCACTCCATCTCTTCTCCAAGATTTCCTCCACTCCCACAGGTATTTCCCCTGTGGACTCTACTAAGTTGTAAGAACTGGTAGGTGAGAAGGGGGATTTTTTGTGCTTGGTGTTTTGGGTAAGGATGGGTTGTAGCCCTTTTGCAATCTTTCGTAGGATATTACAGTTTCTTGGCTTCAGTTCTATACCCAGCAACAAATTGGCACGGATGCCAATTTAGGCGCAAGGGGACAAGGAAGTCCCCTTTGTGCCGGTTGCGTCCCCTATCCATCCACTTCCCCTGAAGCCTTAGAAACTGTTATATCCGAAGAACCAATTGCAAAAAGGCTATAATCCCATCTGCCACCCAAAACACTAGTTGATATAAAATCCCCCTTCCCTCCCCAGCTCATATAAAACACAAAAATCCCACAGGCAAAACACCTGTGGGACACACATACATTTATTTAACTACAATATTTACTATCTTGTTAGGAACATAGATTTCCTTCACAACAGTCTTACCATCTGTAGCATACTTAATCTTATCATCGTTCTTAGCTATATCAAGAACAACATCCTTGTTGGCTCCATTTGGAATAGCAATAGTAGAACGAAGCTTTCCGTTAACCTGAACACCAATCTCGATAGTGTCGTTAACAGTCTTAGCCTCATCGTACTCTGGCCAAGGAGCAAGTGATGCATAACCTTCTCCACCGATAGTTTCCCACATTTCCTCACAGATATGTGGAGCGAATGGACAAAGAAGTCTAATCACTATAGAAACGCTATCCTTATCAATCTTACCTGCAGCATAGATGTCATTGATAAGACCCATAAGACTTGCTATAGCAGTATTAAACTTCATTTCCTCAATATCGTTAGTAACCTTCTTGATAGTCTGGTGAAGCTTAGTTTCTAAGTCCTTAGAAATTGGCTCGTCAGTTATCATATCAGTAAGTGCAGCAACTCTCTCGAGGAATCTCTTACAACCTTTAGTTGAGCTATCATTCCAAGGTGCTGCCGCTGAGTAATCACCCATGAAAAGCACGTAGGTTCTAAGAGTATCTGCACCATAGATATCTACAATATCAAGTGGGTCAATAACATT